>DATESJ010000074.1:0-9828 GCA_035270885.1 Sedimentibacter sp.
TCCAAATACAGATGCTTCGTTTTCTGGTATTGCCCTGGAATCGTAACTTTCATTTTATTTAAATTAAGCGCAATATCCCTTAGTGCCACTCCCTCTGCCGCCCAATGAAAAATCTTTCTTACAATTTCAGATGTAGCAGGATCCGGAACCATCTTACGTATCCCATCAACCGCTTCAATCTGATACCCATATGGGGCATAACTTCCTGTAAAACTACCCTTTTTCATACTCTGATGCCTTGCTACTGCAATTTTCTTAGAAATATCCTTGGCATACATTTCGTTCACCAGGTTCTTAATGGCTATTTCCATGGATTTATTGTCGTTTTCAGCTTCATTGGTGTCAAAATGATCATTCACAGAAATGAATCGAATCTTTAAAAATGGAAAAATAGTATAAATCAAATTACTTATTTCAAGCTGATTACGCCCAAGCCTAGACAAATCCTTTACGATACTCAGTTTAACATACTGATCATTCTCAGTAAGCGTTCTCGATCGATTACCGTTCTCTCACTCATTGTTAATTTTTATCCAAAAAGATGCCCTCCAAGTGACTTCTAAACAAGTCGCTTGGAGGGCATCTGAAACTGTATTTGTTTTCGCTTTTTTATTTCACTTCATTTTTTCCTTAATTACCTTTATTAACCCCAAATCTGCGGGTAACCACTCAACATGAAAAAGATCATCTTTTTCAAGCCATTTTGCAGCTGCATGTTCGGTTAAAACCAAGGTTCCTGAAATTATTTTACAAAAATAGCAATACATGGTCAGGTGAAAATTTGGATAATCGTATTCCACGGTATCTATCAACTCACCAACTTCAATTTGAACTTCTAGTTCTTCCTGAATTTCACGAATTAGCGCTTGCTCTGGATTTTCGCCTGGTTCTATTTTTCCACCTGGAAACTCCCATCCCCCTTGAAATTCTCCATATCCACGTTGTGTGGTTAATATTTTATTTTTATCCACAATAACTGCGGCTACAACTTTTATTGTCTTCATAACAGTTCCATCCTTTTCAATTTCTACCTGGTAAAATAATCATAAATGTCATCTTGAACACTTTGCTTTAATTTCATATGAAAATTCATAATAGGTAACCTTATTCCTTTATCATTTAAAATGACTGTTTGTTTCCATTCGATTGGTTCTATTTGACCCATATAATAAAAGTCGGTTCCTTCCCCATCACTTTTCTTTACAAAAAGTAAAATTTTAAGATTTTTTTCTTTAGAATGAATAATTTCTTGAGCTTCTGTGCTTTCTAACGACACTCTGCTTCTGGTCATCCAATTGAAAATACTTCTATTTAAAAATTCATCTTCATATTTTGTGCTACTTGCAATATCTTCTTTTTTCTCATAAGTAACAAATATTGGACAAGTCCCATTTTTTATTTTATAACCATATATGGTAGAGCTATCATCCCTTTCCCAGTTAAGAATTCTACAAACATCTTTTCTGGAATATTTTTGGTAAAGAGCTAAGCCTAAATCATCTTTATTTAGGTGATATAAGTCTTGATACCTTCTAAGTCCTAATTCAATCAGATCAGACATTTGTTTATAAAAATCTTCATGTTGCATTCTTTGATAAAAGGACATCATTCTCGTATAAAACCCGCCATGATCTTTTAATAATTCTAAATCATTATATTTTTTCTTTTCTCCTTGTGTATTCATAAAACCACCAGTCAGGACATTTATTGCTGAATTAAAAGATTTATCATTTTCTTGTAATTGATACTGATTTAAAATAGCATTTTGAATATCACTTTTTCTAAATTCTCCTTGTCCTAGCAAAAACTTTAAGATCATAAGTTCATGGGGTCTCTTTCCATTCACTAGGGTCTTTGAAACAAACATTAAAATATTTGCTTCTTTTTCCGAATATTTTATTGGATAATCTTTCTCTGCCATTTGCAAAAATTGATGATAAGATCCTGCATATTCTATGAAAAGGATTGGGTCAATTTCTCCATATTCATAGAAATCTAGAATAGTAGGAGTTTTTCCTAATCTGTTTCTTAAAATCATATATTTTTCAATTAATAGTTTTTTCGTTGTAGATACTTTATCAATGGATGCAAAGATACGTTTTTTGCTAATTTCATCAAAATGAATCGTTGAACAGCCTGGTATGATGCGACTACCCTCCATAACATATTTTCGAATGGAATCCTTGTTATAGCTTCTATCTCCTGAAAGTGCAATTGGAATCATAAAATTATTCATATAATTTCCAATAAAATCTAATATAATGATATATTCTTTTTCTTCAAATCTTCGTAGTCCTCTTCCTAGTTGCTGGATAAATACAACCGGTGATTCGGTTGGTCTAAGCATGATTACTTGATTTATTTCAGGGACATCAATGCCTTCATTAAAGATATCTACCGTAAAGATATAATCTAATTGATTCTCTGTATTTTTATCATCCGTTAATCGTTCTATAACAGATTCTCGACGTTCCTGACTATCATCACCTGTTAATACGGATGTTCGATATCCATGTCTATTAAAATTCAAAGAAAGTTCCCTTGCTTCCTCTTTTCTACTGCAAAAAACAAGTCCTTTTACACGCTCTCCACTAAACCCATAATACGTTGCCTTTTGAATGATATACTCTACTCTCGCATCAGAAACCAAGCTGCTAAAGTTCTTAACACCCGCATTATCATCAAACAGTTCACCATCTAATTCCAACTCTGTAATTCCAAAATAATGAAATGGGCAAAGCATATCTTCTTCAAGGGCTTGTTGTAATCGAATTTCATAAGCTATTTGATGGCCAAAAATCGAATAGATATCATAATTATTTGTATCTGGGCTGGCGGTCATTCCAAGCCAAAATTCTGGATGAAAGTAATTCATAATTCTCTGATAACTCTCGGCTCCCGCATGATGAACTTCATCTATTACAATTACATCAAATTCCTGGGACGAAAATTGTTTGAAAATCTCGGGTTTTGCCATCATTTGCATTGTAGAAAATAAAAATTCATCCTCCATATCTTTACTCGTACCAGATAACAAACCAAATGTTTTACTTTTTCCAAAAACATTTTTAAAACTTTTTATTGCTTGCTTTGCAATTTGTTCTCTATGCACTAAAAATAGAGCCTTCTTTGGTTTCATTTCTCGAAGTGCAAATGCAGCCGCATAGGTTTTTCCAGTTCCTTGAAATGTCAAGGGTGTGACACGAAATATTTGAGATTTTTTCAAACGATAGGAATTTGAATATAAATCTACTTTTTAACTATTTTTTTTATATCATCTATTGCAATGCTAAATTCAGAACTAATCATCTTTATAATATTGGATTTTTCTTGTGATGAAAATTTTATAATCTTATATTGTCCATCAAATGGATTTTTGAATGTATTATTAATAACTAATCCAATAGACTTTGCTGTATTATAATCAATACCTATTTCATCATCTATATCAAATAAAACTGGGTGAGCTATTCCATATTGTTTGCATTTGTTTTCATTTAACAATAAGTCAATAAAATCTATCTTCCTATTTTGAGGAATTAGTTTCTCTAAACTTATGATTAACTTATCGCCTTGTTGCAACTTTTCATTCAGTTCAATATCTTCAACTACCTCTGTTTTCTCATCCTCTGTAATTGGGAAAAATAATCCATTTATAGCTGCATCAATTGCCACTTCCCTTGCCGGATGTTTTGGATCACAACTATTTACACTCGCTATAGAGAACGAAGCCATTTGACAAATATTTGTTTCATAATTATTAGTCGAACCATGATGTGGCAATTGTAGACCACCTATTAATTTTTTAAAATTATGACAATATTTCAAAAAATCAGTTCTCATATCATTATTATTAAAATTATAATCTCCACAATAAAGAAATCCCCCTTCAGTATTTATTGATATTTTTGATTTACTTCTATTGATATTTATTTTGCAATCTGATTCTGAATTAGGTCCTGAATATAAAATCATTGAACCTGCGTTAATTATTGATGTTGTTGATTTTTCGATTTCTAATGGTAATAAATCCTCATAAATCTTTTTCAGATCTTTTTTTATAATTTTGAAATTATCTACTAACCACACAAAGTCATTTTCACATTGACTATTTTTCTTCAAAAGATCATTCACATTATCAAGTATTTGTTTATTTAGTTCGTCATATCTATAGTTGAAGGGTATAAAACACCAAAAATCTTTTAAAGCACCGAAAAATAATTGAGTCGGCTTATTAATAATATCATGCATCGATGTAATATCAATTTTTTCAAACATTTCTAAATTAACTTCGTTCGAATCTTCTTCTATGTTAATATTACTAAAATATTCTCTATTACTGCTCCCATTTAACTGAATAATATTAACTTCTCCCTCTACAATCTTTCGAAAATATTCGTTAGGTGACACCATCATTTGTATTATATCTCTATCTTCGTCTGAATCAATATCTAATATATCTGCTGCATAAAGTAATAATCTAATTGCTTTATGCTCATTATAAATATATGGAAGCAAAATATTTTCAACTTTTATGCCTTTACACAATCTTTCAATCCCATTTATGTGATCTCGATCAAAATGTGAAATACACAACAAATCAATAACTTGCTTACTATCTGTAATTCTTTTTTTATATTCATCTATTTTTCTATCTAAGACTTTTTTTGCTCCTACTGACCCACAATCATAAACAATATTTATATCTTTTACATTTATATCCTCTACCATGAACTGTTCTGAATAAAATCCACCGTGACCAATTGCATGAAATGTTCTTTGAATTTTCATCACTTCAACTCTCTTTCTCTTTTGAGTTTATTATTTTTTTAATTTACATTTTATTAATTTTATATCGATAGAATTATTCATCCTAAGATAAATCATTGTCGATTTTTCTACAAACAATTTGATAACTAATATTTTCTGTGATTATCAAACTGTTTTGGCCTCTGCCACGTGTTTCTCACCTTACGCCTCCAACCTTTCTATCAAAACACCTAGTATCTCCCTAAATTCATAATATTCTTGTCCATCCTCATAGTATCTACTAATTGCATCCAGATCTGCTTCAGTCATTCTTTCAAACACATTTAAATTGTTTTTAATCTTAAATTGAACATTTCTTCCAAAAAACATTGCTTTTAATTTAGCTTGAACATCTTCATAATCACTGAATTCAAGATTTGCCACTTCATACCCCACTTCTGACAATAGTTCTTTTACAGTAGATGGACTATAGTAGTTTTCAATTTCACGTTTTCTTAATACTAATAAATTTCCTCCTTTGCTCTCTACAAGTTGCTTTAGCCTTAATTGTTTTGCCAATTTGCTCTCATAATCCACTGCCCCTGCATCCTTATCTACAATCACAACAAAATTCCGATTCAACTTATTCATTAAATTCATTTCCGCAATATTATGTAATTCATTTCCTCCTCCAGGCATAAACAATATTCCATCATTTTGAAATCCTCTACCTAGTAACTTTCTATAAATAATTTCCCAAAACTTCACATCATTACTACCTTCTACGAAAACTAGTAATCTACTACTTAAGATATTATCACTTGCTCTTATCCCCAATTCCTCAACTATTAATTCTGGCGATATCTCCTCTTTTTGCTTATACACAGACTGATTACCCTGTTTGTTTACCACTATAATATTTTCATTATTGATTTCACTTGCAAACACAGGTGAATGAGTCGTGATAATTACCTGATGCCGTTCTGCAATTTGTTTAATTGATTCCAACAGAGTCCTCTGTGCTCCTGGATGTAAGAATGTTTCTGGTTCCTCTATGGCGAAAATATAGCTACATGTATCATTTATAGCTTCTTCGGCTAGGTATTGAAAATATGAAACCATAAACAGTCGTTGTACTCCTGTTCCTTTATGAGCTAAATTTATTTCAAATTGTGACGAATCTTTCATCAAAATATCAAAATTAATCAATTTGGACCAATCATAAGAAATCTCAGGTTTTAATAATTCTAATCCCGGATAATGTTTTTCCATATATCTACTAATTTTCTCTACTTCACTATTCAACGTTGTAGATACTTCCGTTTGTAAATTATCAAAATCATCTAAATGTGTCTCTATTGCTGTCGAAACTATTTTTTTAAACTGATTTTGAAATGATGTGGATCCCGTATCCAAATTTGTATCCGCCAAAAACAAAGAATATTGGGGATATAATTCTTTTAATATGTTTTTTAACAAACTTGATTTTATTTCGTACTCTGTTTCCTCTAATTCTTCTTCACTTTCATTTATTTTATTTATCAATTCAAATACTTTTTCTACTGTATAAGGCGCTACTACTTCTATTTCAAATTGCCTAAATAAACTTGTCTGTTTTGCCGCTGTCATTTGAATGATATTCTTATAATTTTCATTAACATAGTCCATTTGTATAATTATACTTTTATAATTTTCTCCAACAGTTACACAACTTTTTCTAATTCGCAAATTACCTTCTCTATCCAAGAGCATCTTAGGGATACTTGATAATTCCTCTCCGTCAAATACGATTTCAATTACTGTTTCATCATCTCCTGCACCTAAATATCTATCTTCATCTATAAGTTTATTTTCATTATAAAAAGAATTTATTGCATGCAAAATTGCAGATTTTCCCGCGTCATTTTTTCCGATTATTGCTGTTAATGATGTTAGCTGTATATTTTCCAATAGTCTTATTCCTCTGTAATTCTTTATTGATACACTTTTAATTTTCATTGCATTCAATCCTCCCTATCCATTTTATAATTTCTTCTAAATTATCTTTACTAACTACAGCCCAAAACATCCTGATTGGCCTTTTTCCTTTAAGCTCTTTGACATTGATGCAAGAATACGAACCAAACTCTTCTGGTATCATCTTTTTCATTTTGTTTATTTTGGCCCCTCGCTCTTTTCCTTCTAAATTTTCAAATTCTAGCATTTTCTCTATTTTTAATGCCGTGCCAATAAGACTCAAGTCACTTCCGTCCAGAATAGCTTCATACATAAGTTCTACAAGGGCAGCTCCACATGCCACAATCTGTGGATTAAAATCAACCTTTGCATTCAAATATAAGCTATTAAAATCATTAATTGTCTTCTTTAATATTCCATCGCTTCCACCATCTGCTCTTTTATAGCGAAGCATCTGCCTTCTTACATCTGCCTTAATTTCTTCAACATCAAAAATTCCTTTTCTCTCTTCGCATTCCTGCTGAGCCCGCTTTAAGTACTTTTCTCGAATTTCTTTAACGCTAAGCTTTTCATGGTGCAAATTTGTTAACATCCAAATATCATAAAATTGCTTGATCTGTTCATCCAGTCTATCATCTTGCACTCCAATTGTATTTGGTCCCAACGTTGTAAGTTTATCGGCAAACAAATGCTCCAGGGATAAAATTTGATATTCCAAATCACTATTTACCGCAAATATATTATTTCCTTTTGCAAGAATATATTCCACTGGTTCATTTTGCATAATGAACTCAACCTTTACCTCCTGTGTAATACTATCTTTATCTTCGCTTCTTAGTTCTTTAGCGGTTAGTACAGAAGGCACATCCACATAGTATGTATATAATGGCAATGTTGTTCTTGGATTCTTTGGTATATATTCTTTCCATGAAAATATCCTACTGTGCTCGTTTAACTGATTAACAATGTCCTCTAATACAATATCGATTTCTTCTTTTGCACCATAAAATATCATATCTATATCAACACTTGTTCTTTGCGCTTCAATCGGTAAATAGAATTGAATCGCTGCACCTCCTTTAAGAACAATTCTGTCTCCTAGTTTCTCTTGAATTTGCTGAAAAAGTTCCAAATCCCATAAGAACTTTTCCATCCTTTCCATATTTTTAAATCCATGTTCTTGCATTCGAATTTCAAATGTTTCTCTTAAAAATGATTCTGGTTTGTTTTTTAATTTATCTTTATAGTCTCTCAAATGTTTTCCTCCTGACTAAATGTACTTAACAATTTCTTTTGCACCTTCCGATAAGTATTTGTTTTCAACAATATATCTGATATCGTATTGCAGATTTCTTTTATATGAAATAGTAATCATCTTTTTTTGATCTATCGCTCCCAGACGAATCATATTACTATATGTTTTTCCTAATTCCTGCAATGACATTGGATATGCATTACGTGTAATAGCATAAAATAAATCAATAAATGCTTTTTCGGTTAATGCAATATTACTATCCGCATAATCAAAATTATCTGTTAGATACAGAATTACATTAGGTCTCATAATCGTATAAACATATTCGTCATCAAAGTCTTTTACAGAACTAGCTTTTACCACCGTTATTTCATTTTCCTTTAGTAACTGAATAATATCCGTCTCCGAGTTTTTCTCTACAAATAACATAATTGGATATTCTTCTGGTACATGTTGCATAAATTTTATAACCACATCGATTCCCGAAAAAAAATACTCATATCCTTCCGCATCCAACATTGCTCCAACCTTTTTAGTCGTTTCAGAAAGATATACTGCTGATTTTCCTTTTATTTCGTTTAGAGAATATACTCCATTCCTTATTCTTTTTAAATATCCTTCTTTTACTAACTTTGAGATTGTCCAATATAAACTGCTTTTTTCTAATTCCGGAAATAATACCGAAATATCAGAAACCATAATATTTACTTGATCCCTTAAGTTTTCTTTAATGATATTATATCTAGATTCTAAAGATGATGTTTCTTTTTTCATTGTAGACCTCCTATATTTAATATTTAGCCGCAAATATCGTATTTGCGGTTACTTTATAGTTTTATCGTATTTTCATCAATTATACACCATCATTAGATACATTTCAATAATTCTGCCGCAAATATCATATTTGCGGCTATTTTATAGTTTTAATCTTATTTCCACTTCCTTCCAAGCGTCACCTTGACGCTTTTTCCCTACAACAACCCTTTCCACAACCGCATCCACCAGTTCCTTCGTCAATTTCTCCACCTTCAAATACTTCCCCAGCACTTCCAATCCCGTAGCATCTTTAACATGCAAGTCCAAACCATTGACAAGGGAATCCTCCAATAAACGCATCTTCTCTTTAAATCCCAATACTTTTTCTTCCAGTTCTACCTTCCTCTCCAAATATTCCTCCTTGGAAATCTTCTCCTCCCGATAATCCTCATACATCTCCATCAGGACCTCATCCATCTCCGCAATCCTTAAATCCAAACCCTTAATCTCATCTTCCAATGCCCGTCTTTTCTCAAAAACCACCTTATCCGCTGCTTTTTGAACTTCCACCATATCAACAGCCCTCTTCGCCGCATCCTCAATAGCACGAATAACAATATCTTCCAGGTCCTCATCTCGAATCATATCCGTACACTCACATTCATATTTGCTAACAGAAAAATCAACACCATTACTAACTCCACCAGGTCCAGCAAATAAATCTACAGCTACAGCTGCATCTACATCGGCTTCTACCCCAACCACATACCCACTCCCATAATACCTTGTATTGCAGACATATTTAGGTCTCCCCTGATAAGAATGGGCCATTCTTTTTCCACATCCACCACAGAATACTTTTCCCTTCAGCACATGGGATTCATGTTTCCTTTCTCCATAATAAAATCCATCTGCCCTGATTTCTTTTACTCTTTCAAACATATCTTTAGAAATAATAGCTTCATGGGTATCTGGAACCCGAATCCATTCCTCTTCCGGGACATGAACCTGCCGTTTAGAACCAACACCGGTTGACTTTAATTTACCCTGGACCATATTTCCAAGATACATTTCATTATCCAAAATTCTTTTCACTTTGCTCACGGTCCAAT
>DATESJ010000075.1:0-16933 GCA_035270885.1 Sedimentibacter sp.
AGTCTGTCCCTTTTATTAATGTTATTATTCCTGTACAGGAGCTTCTACAGGGCATACGCTAGCGCACGCTCCACAGTCAATACAAGTTGCAGCGTCTATAACATATTTATCATCACCCGCAGAAATTGCACCTACTGGACATTCTGGTTCGCATGCTCCACAGCTTATACATGCATCTGTTATTTTGTAAGCCATTTAAATTTCACCTCCCCCAATATCGTCATCACCTATTGTAGCACTATTTATAATTATTTTAAAGTATTTTTTAATAAAATATGAAAATTAATTATTTAATATACAAAACAAGTTAGTGGATTAAATATCTCAAAATATTCGTTATAATATTAACCATTTGTTGGAAAATTTGTTATAAATTTAACTATTTGTTGGAAAATTTGTTATAAAATTACATGTAAAAGTTTAGTATCAGTTAAATTAATAAGGAAACTAATCCTAAGAAATTATTTAAATTTCAGGCTATCGTTTTCTTCTTTGCAATAAACGTTTTTTCCATATGTTATTGATATTTATTATACAAACTGTTACAATTAAATAACATAATAATATAAGGAGCGTGTATCAAATGGAATTATTAGAAAATTTTGTTGGTTTTGTTAACGGTATACTATGGGATTATGTACTAATTTTCGGTCTCGTAGGAATTGGGTTTTACTTTACTATTAGATTAGGGTTTCTACAAGTAAAACGATTTGGAGTAGCATCAAAAAAGGTGTTTGGAGGAGTTTTTAATAAGGAAGAAAGAAAAGAAGGAACAATGACATCATTTCAGGCGCTTGCAACTAGCATAGCTGCTCAAATAGGAACCGGAAACGTTGCTGGAGTTGCTACAGCAATTACCACTGGTGGACCAGGGGCAGTATTCTGGATGTGGATTTCTGCATTCTTTGGAATGTCAACTATTTTTGTTGAAGCAACTTTAGCTCAAAAATATCGTGAAACAGATAAGGATGGTCAATTAGTAGGAGGGCCGGCTTACTATATTAAAAATGGTTTAAAAAACAAAGGGTTAGCTGCATTTTTCGCTATAGCACTTATTATTGCATTAGGTTTTATAGGAAATATGGTTCAGTCAAATTCTATAGCAGATGCAGTAAGCAGAGCATTTAATATTCCACAATTGGCTGTAGGTATTATAATTGCAGTAATGGCAGGGCTTATATTTATTGGAGGAATGAAAAGAATCGCTTCTTTTGCAGAATTAGTTGTTCCTGTAATGGCAGCAATATATATTTTAGGCTCAATAATAGTTATAATTATATTCAACGCAAGTATAATTCCTGTATTTAAAGCAATTTTCACTGCAGCTTTTAGTGCTAAATCTGTTATGGGAGGTGCCGCAGGAGTAGGTGTTCAGCAAGCAATTAGATATGGTATAGCAAGAGGGTTATTCTCAAACGAAGCAGGTATGGGTTCAACTCCAAACTCTCATGCAGTTGCTAATGTACAGCACCCTGCTGAGCAAGGACTTTCTGCAATGATAGCAGTATTCATAGACACAATTTTAGTTTGTACCGCAACAGCATTAGTTATTTTAGCAACAGGATCAAATACTTTAGGATTGGTTGGAGTAGCTGTTACTCAAGAAGCTTTTAAAATTGCTTTTGGTCCATTTGGTGAAATGTTTCTTGCTGTATGTTTGACATTCTTTGCATTTACAACATTGGTTGGATGGTATTATTTCGGTGAAAACAATATAAGATTTTTATTTAAGAATAAGAATTCTATCAGAATTTATCAGATAATAGTTCTAATATTTATAGTTTTAGGCTCATATCAGAAAGTTGATTTTGTATGGAATTTAGCTGATATGTTTAATGGTATTATGGTTATTCCAAACTTAATAGCTTTATTCTTCCTATTTAAAGAATCTAAAGCAATTTTGGAAGATTACGATGAACAAAACCGCAAGGGCGAAAGACTTCATTACGATTACAAATATCAATAAATAATTGAAAAATACACACCTTAAGGGTGTGTATTTTTTTAATCTTCTAAATCTTTTAATTCTGCTATGTTTACATCTTCTGACTTATGTTTCAAAGAACCTTCTTCCAAAACTCTAAGCTCATCGCCTGCTATATCTTCTATCTCAAAAGTGCCGTCGCTTTTTAAAACACTTACTCTTGCTGTTACAAATAATGGATTTATATCTAGCACATGACCTGTTTTGTTTGTTCCCAATACCTGTACTTTATCTCCTACATCAGGAAGTTTTTTAATATTTTCTTCATAAACTTGGTGCTCATAGTTTAAGCAGCACATAAGTCTTGAGCATATTCCTGATATTTTGGCAGGGTTTAATGACAATTTTTGCTCTTTGGCCATTTTAATAGATACAGGATAGAATTCTCCTAAAAATGATGAGCAGCACATTTGTCTGCCACAGGGACCAAGTCCTCCTATCATTTTAGCTTCATCTCGAACACCAATTTGTCTTAATTCTATTCTTGTTCTGAATATTGCCGCCAAATCTTTTACTAATTCTCTGAAATCTATTCTTCCGTCAGCTGTAAAGTAAAAAATCACTTTGTTGTTATCAAAAGTATATTCTATATCTACAAGCTTCATTTCCAATTCATGCTCTTCTATTTTCTTTTGGCAAGTATCGAATGCTACTTTTTCTTTGTCTTTATTTTCATTATTTAATTTGATATCTTCATCTGTTGCTAACCTAAGTACCTTTTTTAAGGGCTGTACTATATCTTCTTCCTTTACCATTTTAGGACCTACCACAACTTGCCCGTATTCAATTCCTCTAATGGTTTCTACTATAACAAAATCCCCATTGTTAATCCACTTTCTCTCAGGATCAAAATAGTATATCTTGCCGGCTTTTTTGAATCTTACGCCAACTACCTTTATCATTTAAATTCCTCCTGAATCTTTAAAAGCATATTGTCCACTGCTAATTTATAGCTAACATTGCTCTTTATATTGTCACTTATATTTTGCATGAATTCAACAATATCTGAATCCACTTTCATCTTCTTACTATGGATTTTCAATAATTCTAAATAATCATTGTTTATTACAAGATTATCCATATTGCTTTTTACAAACATCACGTCTCTAATCCACATAATCATTATTTCTATTATTTCATCTATATTATCTTTTTGCTCATCAAAGTAACTTTCTAACTCATAGATTATTTCTGAATCTGATTTTATAATTTTATCAAATATTTTTATTATTTCTTCCCGTTTCCTAAGAATTTCATCATTACCATTAATTATAGAAATTGCCTTATTAAGATTTCCATTTGAATAATTTGCTGCTAATTCAATAATTCCAATATTCTTATTATATTCTATTAAATATGATTTTATTGTTTCCTTGCTTATATTCCTGAATTTGACTTCCTGACATCTTGAAACTATTGTTGGAAGAAGTAAGTTAGAATTGCTTGTCAACAGTATCATAACTGTGTTGTCAGGTGGTTCTTCCAAAGTTTTCAAAAAAGTATTTGCCGCTTGAACTGTCATTAAATGAGCATCTTTAATTATAAAAACTTTTCTTTTTGATTCATATGGTTTCTTGTATATTGAATTAATTAACATATCAATATCTTCTCTTTTTATGCTTTTTTCTTCTTCGTTAACAATATGCAAATCAGGATGATTAAAAGAATTAGCTTTTATACAGCTATTGCATTGGTTGCAGGGTTCCTTTTGAAAATTTAAGCAAAGCAAAGATTGGGCAAAAATTAATGATAAATCATATTTGCCCATACCCTTAGGCCCTTCAAATATATAACAATGTGATACCTGATTGTTATTAATTGATTTGATTAAAGACTCTTTAATTTCTTCTTGTCCTGCTACCTGGTTATAATGCATTGCTTCCCCCTAAATCTTTTCAAATCTATCTACGGGAGTAACAAACACAACAGCTCCCCCTACTGTAACTTCGATTGTCTGCGGTAGATAGCCTCCTACGGTGCTAAATGAACTTGGAGGTATAGCTGCAGTAACTTTCTTTTTGGTTTTGCATATTTTTCTTATTACTTCAATTATTTCATCTACCTTGTCATCTTCAATACCTGAAATTACAGTTGTATTTCCGGAACTTAAAAAGCCTCCTGTAGATGACATTTTAGTGGATGAAAAACCCTGCTCTCTTAATGCTGAAATCAATTTATTAGCATCATCATTTTGAACTATTGCAGTTATCAGTTTCATACATAGCCTCCTTATATTGTTAATAAGTTTTTGATTTCCTCAAATATTTCATCAATTGACCTATCGGCATTTACAGTGATTATTTCAGGGAAAATTTCGGGAAGTTTTTTATATCCTTCATAAACATATTTATGAAAAGAAATATCTTCATTTTCCAATCTATCTCCCCCATCAATAGAAAGTTTCCTGTTTAATGCCTTTTCTGGATCTACATCTAATAAAACCACTAAGTTTGGTTTAATTCCTGCTGTTGCAAAATCATTTATTTTTTTAACTTCATCAATACCAAGGCCTCTTCCAAGACCTTGGTATACTAAACTTGAATAAACATATCTTTCACTTATTACTACTTTTCCTGCTTGCAGCCAGGGGATTATTTTTTGGGATATTAGTTGAGCTCTTGCCGAAGCATAGAGCAAAGCTTCTGTCCTGTAATCCATTTCTATATGGTTTCTGTCTAAAATCAGTTCTCTAATCTTTTCACCGATTAATGTACCTCCCGGCTCTCTGGTAAATTCGATATCATGACCTTTTTGGCGAAAATATTCTCCAATTTTTTTTGCCATGGTACTTTTTCCTGAGCCATCCGAGCCTTCTAATACTATAAATCTTCCTTCCATTTAACAACTCTCACTTCGTTATTTTTATTGACGCCATTTACGTTAATGCTGTTTTCCAACATTACTCTTACATAGTCAATTGTATCTTGAACAATTATCTCTCCGGGACACACTAAAGGTATTCCAGGTGGATATGGTATAATAAATTCCGCTGCAGTCTTGCCAATTGCTTCATCCATATTAATTAGTACGTTTTCAGCATAAAATGCTTTACGCATTTTTCTTTCATGGGTCAAAACTGGAAATGCTTCAATTTGTATAATTTCTCTTTTTTCTTTGCTTTTGCTTTCCTCTAAATATATTTCCTTAACAGCATCGAAAAGTCTGTCAATATCTTCAGGTTCATCAGTTGCAGTAACGTAGCCTACAGTATACTGCAAATCAGCAAATTCCATCTGTATTTTATATTTATATCTTAATATATCCTGCAGCTCAGTTCCTGTTATTCCAAGTTCACTCATGCTTATTACAGCACGGGTTGCGTCGAAATCATACAAGCCTTCGCTGATTAAAAAGTCATCTTCCAAAACGTTGATGCCCATATTTCGCAGTTCTAATGTTCTTCTTTTAAATACTTCAATATTTCTTTTTAATCTTTCTTCTGCGTTCTCTTCCATCCAATGAACGGCATTCTCTATTGATGCCATCAAAACATATGAAGGAGAAGTAGTCTGAAGTATCCTTAACATAGTTTCAATATTGTTGACATTAACCTTATCAGAGCATATGTGAAGAATAGAACCTTGAGTTAAGCAGGGTAGAGTTTTATGTGTGCTTTGAGTAACTATATCAGCTCCTGAACTTTCTGCAGATGGAGGAAGTAAATCCTTGCAAAAATGCAAATGTGAACCGTGTGCTTCATCTATCATTAATATTTTGCCATGTTTATGAACTATCTCTGCTGCTTTTTTTACATCAAAACAAATACCATAAAATGTTGGATAAGTTAATACCACCATTTTTATTTCCGGATTATCTGTAAGCATTTGATCAAGTTTCTCTAAACTAATACTGAAATTTAAACCATGTTTCTTGTTAAATTCAGGATAAAGGTAATATAACTTTAAATCTCCTAATATACAAGCATTGTAAACGGACTTGTGACAATCCCTTTGCACAAGTATTTTATCTCCGGGGTTTGTACATCCCATGATTGCTGAAATAATTCCACAGGATGTCCCGTTAACAACCATGTATGACTTTTTACTACCATAAACTTTTGAAATATAATTCATGGCATCTTTTAAAAAACCTGTAGGGTAATGTAGATTATCTGTTCCAATTGTTTCCGTTATGTCATAGAAATTTAGATTTTTACTCAGTTCCCCTAAAATTCCATCCTTACCTTTATGACCAGGCATGTGAAAATTTGTATCTACTTCACTTCGATACTGCTTAATCCCTGAAATAATGTTTAGTTTTTCCATCTTTTTGTCTCCCGTTAAATAAATAAATTTTTATAATTTATGTTGTATATTGGGATTAGTACTCAGCTCCTTTTTTAATAATTAATATTTTATTATTTTATTTCTTTTTTTAGAAATGCTGTTGGTGGTGTGAACAGTTTCAACCGTAAGTACCACTGTTATTGAAAGAAACAACATTGCAATTGAAAATAGTACAATATATTCAAGCCACATACAATCACTCTCCTATATATATTATATAACAGCACATTATCATTGTCCAATAAAACTTATTATATGAGCAGTTTTACCAACAATAAAGCAATAAAACCCGGTATGCCTAATATCCCTATAAATAGGGCTGTAAATTCATTTACTCCTATATAAACACCGGTATACTGTCCCAAGTAATTAAAAATGATTAAGACTAAAGCGCCTATAAGAGAATTCAAAATAATTCTTCCTATAAACTTAAGGGGTTTAAAAAATATCCATGATGTCATAAAAATAATCATTATGCCTGCTGTGTAAGCTAATATTATACCTAAATCTGCACCAGTCACAAGGAAACCTCCATTACTTAATATTACCGTAAAATCCGGCTTTATTAATTTTATGTCTTGTCCTTATAATTATGTCATAACATTAGAGACATTACCCATCCCCTATTTTTTTTCCTTTTCCATTTCCTCTTCAGATTCTTTGACTAATTCATGGTCATGTTTGAACTTCGCTTTTATTTTTTCAGGTATTTCAACATATTTGTTAACCAAAAGAGCAATTAATATACCAATTGATGTATCAAATACCCTGTTTATTGTATAAATTAAATAGCCATGCTCATGATTTTTAGTAATCATTATACTTAAATAAACAACGCAACAAATAACCACTGCTTGTTTCATATTAATAGTAACACAAATTTGAATCAATATCATAATACCAAGAGGAATAACAAAAATTAATATACTACTATTGAAGAAAGTTTTAATAATAAACAAGGCCAAGGCTCCTAGGAAACCACCTATTACTGTACCTATTACTCTTGCTATACCTTTTTCCATGGAGTCAACAACAGTATTTTGCATGCAAATTACAGCCGCTATACAGGCAAATATTGAATTTCCCCTATTGATAAGTTCAAACAACAATAAGCATAAAAAAACTGACAGTGATGTTTTAATATTTCGCATACCTATTTTTATCATGGACTATTAAATCCTCCAAAATTATGATATCATAAATAGTAATTTCAAATTTACACATATTGTAAATAATATTTACTCTTTTGTAAAGCAAAAGAATAAAAATATTTTACACCGGTCTTTAAATGTATTATAATATATAGAGAAGAATAAACAAAAGGAGACTAAAATGGATAGAATGGTCGGAACTGTTGTCAGGGGTTTAAGAGCTCCAATAATTACAAAAGGCGATGACATAGTAAATATAACTGTTGATACAGTTTTAAAATCTTCTGAAAATGAAAACTTTTCCTTAAGAGATAGGGATATTGTGGGACTTACAGAAGCTATAGTAGCAAGAGCCCAAGGTAATTACGCAAATATTGATCAAATAGCGTATGATGTTAAACAAAAATTTGAAAGTGATACTGTTGGTTTAATATTCCCAATATTAAGCAGAAACAGATTTTCAATATGTCTTAAAGGTATTGCCAAAGCATTTAAAAAGGTATATCTTATGTTCAGTTACCCTTCAGATGAAGTAGGTAATCCTCTCATAGATTATGACTCTCTTGATAAAGAAGGTGTTAATCCATGGACAGATATACTTACCGAAAAAGAATTTAGAAATCATTTTAAAGATACAAAGCATTTATTTACAGGAGTAGATTATGTTGAATATTATTCTGAATTAATAAGAGAAAGTGGTGCAGAAGTTGAAGTTATTTTTGCAAACAGCCCGGTAAGTATTTTAAATTACACTAAGCATATAATAACATGTGACATTCATACAAGAAATAGAAGTAAAAGACTGTTAAAAGAAGCAGGAGCAACAATAGTTTACGGCTTAGATGATATATTGAACCAATCTGCAAATGGAAGTGGCTACAACGAAAAATATGGCCTTTTAGGGTCAAATAAAGCCACTGAAGATACAGTTAAGCTTTTCCCAAGAGACTGTCAATCTTTAGTAGAAAATATTCAAGGAAAATTATTTGAGCTAACAGGAAAGAAAATTGAAGTATTGGTATACGGAGATGGAGCATTTAAAGATCCTGTAGGGAAGATTTGGGAATTAGCTGACCCAGTTGTATCTCCAGGATATACAGATGGTTTAACCGGTACACCAAATGAATTAAAGCTTAAATATTTAGCTGACAACCAATTTTCACACCTAAAAGGTGATGAGCTTAGAAAAGCTATTTCTGAATATATCGAGCACAAAGACAGCGATTTAAAAGACAGCATGGAGTCACAAGGAACAACTCCAAGAAAACTTACTGACCTTATTGGCTCCCTTTGTGATTTAACATCAGGCAGCGGAGATAAGGGCACACCAATAGTTTATATTCAGGGCTATTTTGATAATTATTCAGTATAAAGATGCTAAGAGCCACGGGAAAATCCCCTGGCTCTTTTCTTATTTAAAACTATGAATAGATATTAAATTCTGCTTGCATTCCCATAAGTCTGCTGACAAGTCAACATAGTAACTATGAGGATTTGTAAATCTTTTTATTTCTCCCCAAAGATTATCTACCTGTTCCTTGCAATAATTTCTAATTTCATTTAAGCTTGGGCTTTCATAAACACATTCGCCGTTTATGAATACAGGTACTTGCAAGTTTTTAGCATAGAATCTTGTTACTCTCTTCTTTTTCCAAACATGTATCTCGTCAAATATTGTATATGGTTTAGAGTTGTCGATTATTTCATCAGCTAATGTAACAACATCTGCTATAGGATTATCTCCTTTTTTATCGTAAAGTCTCCATACCTTTTTATAGCCGGGATTTGTTATTTTCTCTTCATTTTCAGAAATTTTAATCTTTGGAATTATTTCTCCATCCTTTTCAACTGCCACCAGCTTATAAACACAACCAAAAACAGGCTCTGACTTGGCTGTAATTAATCTTTCTCCAACTCCAAAGGAATCAATTTTAGCTCCCTGATCCAATAAGTCAGATATTATAAATTCATCTAAGCTATTTGAAGCAACTATTGCACAATCGTGTAGTCCTGCTTCATTAAGCATCTTTCTACATTTCTTGCTTAAGTATGCAATGTCACCGCTGTCTATTCTTACACCTTTAAGCCTTTTGCCCATTGGTTCCAAAATCTCTTTAGAAACTTTGATTGCATTAGGAATTCCGCTTTTGACTACATTGTAAGTATCTATCAATAATGTGCAGTCATCAGGATATTTTTCTGCAAAAACTTTAAATGATTCATACTCGCTATCAAACATTTGAACCCATGAGTGAGCCATTGTTCCAAGAGCAGGAACACCAAATGCTTCATCTGCCAATGTAGTGGCAGTTCCAGCAACTCCCCCTATATAGGCAGCCCTTGCTCCATAAATTGCTCCATCGTAGCCTTGACTTCTTCTTGCTCCAAATTCCATAATAGGCTTACCTTTTGCAGCTCTTACTATACGGCTTGCCTTAGTTGCAATTAAACTTTGGTGATTTATAGTTAATAGAAGCATTGTTTCAACAATCTGAGCATCAATTGTCTTTGCTCTTACTGTTAAAAGAGGCTCATTAGGAAATACCGGAGTTCCTTCAGGGATTGCATATATATCTCCTGAAAATTTAAAATCTTTTAGATATTGTAAAAAATCTTCGCTAAATAATTTTTTGCTTCTTAAATACTGAATATCTTCTTCGTAGAATTTCAATTCTTTTATATATTGAATTGCCTGCTCTAATCCTGCTGCTATTGAAAATCCGGCACCATCCGGATTCTTTCTAAAAAACAAATCAAAATATACTACATCATCTTTCATACCATTAGAAAAATATCCATTTGCCATTGTTAATTCATAAAAATCCATCAACATAGATAGTCTTCTCTCGCCAAAATTGTTATAATACATAATGTACTCCTGCTATTTTATTTTATCTACTATTTCAATGCCACTGGTGTGCATATTGTACAATGCAAATAAGTTAATAAGATCGCCATCATGACTTCCACCATCATATGTTTCTACTGTATTAGCAGGAACTATCAATCTTACACTTTTATTTTTTTCATTAAAATATGTTTTTAATGTTAATGCAAACTGAAGAACACAAATATCTGTAACGCAACCTGTAATTACATAATTATCTACTTTATCTTCATATGTTTTTATCCATTGCTTAAATCCATCTGAATGGAATCCATTTGTGCTGTTTTTTTCTATATAAAATGTTTCTTGGCCTTCTGAGTCTTTTGTTTTAAGCTCAGGTATTAGTTCAGCTTCAAATTCTCCCTTGATACAGTGCATAGGAAAACTTCTAAATTCAAGTGAATTTTCATCATGGGTATCTAAGAAAAAAACCTTCTTATAACCCTTCATCTTTTTGTTTAAATCTACAACATTTTCAACAATTGCTGCAACTCTTGGTGAAGCCAATGCGCCTGAATAAACAAAACCGTTAACCATATCCACCACAAATAAAGCTGTTCTGTCTTTATCCAATGATGATAATTCAATAGTCTTCCCTTTTAATTCAGATTCTATCTTTTTTATAGCGTCCATAACATCTTCCTTTGTTTATATTTTTATCGGTTTGAATACACCTTCTATTAATCTATTTAAGTAGGAGTATAAACCTCAATTGTATTTATACATTTCATATATTATAGTGCTTAAGTCATTATTTGTCAAAAACTAATAATTTCACCATTTTAAAAAAAATCTATCCATCTCTGGATAGATTTTTTAAAGACTCAGAAAACTGAGTTACATTGCTTGTTTTCTTACCGTTAAGTCTCCCTGTATTGCTTTTGTAGGACATTTCTCTACACAAACCATACAATGAGTACATTTGTCATAATCAACTTTAGCTATATTATTTGTAACGTGAATTGCGTCAAATGCACAATTCTTTTCACATATTTTACATGCTATACAACCAACCTTACATACATCTTTAACAGCTTTTCCAAAATCTCTATTATTGCAACCAACAATTACTTCATTTTTGTAGGGAACAAATTCTATAACAGCTTTTGGACATTCTTCGATACATTTGCCGCATGAAGTGCATTTTTCTTTATCAATAATTGCTAATCCATCAACTATTTCAATAGCATCAAAATCGCATACATTAACACAGTTTCCAAATCCAAGACATCCCTTATCACAAGATTTATTTCCACCTTGAACAGCTGAGGCAGCTTTGCAGTCTTTCACTCCATGATATTCATATTTCTTAGTTGCTAAGCTGTCACATCCTTGACATAAAACATGAGCTACATTTTTTTCGCCTTCTTGAGCTGTAGTTCCCATAATGTTTGCAATATTTTCATGAGCTTGAGCATTTGCTACCGGACATCCGTTTACAGGAGCCTTACCTGCTGCTATTGCTTCAGCCATTGCATCACAACCGGCAAATCCACAAGCACCACAGTTTGCTCCAGGTAAAGCATTTCTAACATCAATTATTTTTTGATCTACGTCTATATGGAACAGTTTAGATGCAAATGCCAATAAAGCTCCACATACTATACCTAATCCTCCAGTTACTGCTGCTGCTTTAACTATAACCATCTTTCTTCCTCCTATAATTGCAATCCTGAGAAACCGAGAAATGCAATAGACATAAGTCCTGCTGTAACCAAAGAAATAGCAGGGCCCCTCAGTGATTCAGGTAAATCAGCATAATCAACTTTATCTCTTACGCCAGCGAATAAAACAATTGCAAGCAAGAAACCTGCTGATGTTCCTATAGAATAAACTAATGATTCAATAAATTCATATTCATAAATAATATTATTTATTGCAACACCAAGAACTGCACAGTTTGTTGTTATAAGAGGCAAGAAAATTCCTAATGCCTGATATAAACCTGGTGCTGATTTTTTAAGAAACATTTCAACAAATTGTACCAACGCCGCAATTATCAGTATAAATACTATTGTCTGCAAATACTCTAATTCAAAATTCACCAAAATAGCTTTATAAATTATGAATGTTATTATAGATGCCAATGTGATAACAAATATAACGGCAATACCCATACCTGCAGCAGTATCAATTTTCTTTGATACTCCAAGGAAAGGACAAACACCTAAGAATTGCATGAATATTATATTATTAACTATAAACGATGTGATAAATAAACTTACTAATTCCATTTCCTACCTCCTAAGCTTTCTTTCTTCTTGAAAAATAATTTACAACACCTATTAACAAACCAAGAAGAATAAATGCTCCTGGCGGCTGGATTGCCATCATCATAGGTTCATAAGCTTCTGGAAGAATTCTTAATCCTAAAATAGTACCATTACCCAAAATTTCTCTTATTGAGCTAAGAAGAATCATAGCTACCAAGTATCCGGCACCCATTCCTAAACCATCAATAATTGAATCTAACAAACCATTTTTAGAAGCAAATGCTTCAGCTCTTGCTAAAATAATACAGTTAACAACTATTAACGGAATAAACACTCCCAATGATTTATATAATTCAAATGTATATGCATGCATCAATAAATCTATAATTGTAGTAAATGCCGCGATTATTATTACGAATGCAGGTATACGAACCTCATCCGGTATATATTTACGAAGTAAAGAAATAACTATGTTCGAACCAGTCAAAACGGCTATTACAGCTACTCCCATTCCTATTCCGTTTAAAAGCGATGTTGTAATCGCTAAGGTAGCACACATACCAACCTGTTGAACTAAAATAGGATTTTCTGTTGTTATACCATTTTTAAATATTTGTAATTTGTTCATTTCATCCTCCTATTTCAAATAATCCGAATAAACTTTTATGGCGTTGTTTACTGCACTTAAAAATGATTCAGAAGAATATGTTGCACCAGTAACAGCATCAATATCACTTCCACCAATTTCGCCACTTCCATCTTTGCCTATAAACTGATCTGTAAAAGCTGGTTCAGTAGTTTTTGAACCTAAACCAGAAGTTTCTTGATGAGAAATTACACTAACTCCTGATATTTGACCATCGGGTGTGAAGCCAACATACAATTCCATATCTCCGTTAAAACCTTTAACTGTACTCCATGTTCTTACTACCTTGCCAAGTTCATTATCAGAAGAATCAACTGCAGTCATTAAATTTATAATTTTATTATTTTCAGCTTTTACTGTTTCTATTACAGTAGTATCTTCTAAATCATAAAACATTACTGAACCCGGCATAACTGCTTCTAATATTGCAGGATCCATGCTTGCCATTGCTTCATTTTGATCAATTATATCTTTTGTTGTATCATTTAACCAAGCTAATACCCCTGCAGATACTGCAGCTATTATAAATAATATACCAGCTAATTTAACAAAATTATTTTTCATTTCTCTTACCTCCTGTTGCTACACCAAATACATGAGGTCTAACATACTTATCAATCATTGGTGTTAATATATTCATAAGAAGTATCGAATATGATACACCTTCCGGATATCCGCCAAACTGTCTTATAAACATTGTTAATACACCAGCCCCAACAGCAAAGATAACTTTACCTTTGTCAGTAACAGGACTTGTTGAATAATCAGTTGCCATAAAAAATGCTCCTAACATCAATCCACCACCAAGTATTTGGTATGGCACATTACCAGGATCTAAAACCAAAGCTATTACCGCAACTGTACCAATATAAAATACAGGAATTATCCATTTGATAACACCTCTATAAATTAAATAAATACCACCTACCAATAGAAGTATTGCTGATGTTTCTCCAATAACTCCCGGTATATTTCCTATGAACATATCCCATAGTGATGGTAGTTGTCCGGAAGCTGCTCCCTTTAACATTGTAAGTGGTGTTGCTGAAGAAATTGCATCTGTTGCAGGATCAATAAAACCACCTGCTATATGTGATGACCATGAAGCCATTAAAAATGCTCTTCCTGCTAATGCAGGGTTCATAAAGTTAAAACCTATTCCGCCAAATATTTGTTTTACTATACCTATTGCAAATGCGGAACCAGCAACAGCTATCCACCAAGGTGCTCCTGCAGGTAAATTAAAAGCTAACAATATTCCTGTAACAACCGCACTTAAATCCGTAACAGTTATAGGTCTGTTCATAAATCTTTGACAAAGATATTCAGTTACAACTGCTGATATAACAGATGCCAACAATAATATCATTGCATTAAACCCAAAATAATATATACTTGCCGCCAATGCAGGCACTAATGCAATTATTACATCAAGCATTAATTTTTGTGTTGTTTCATCGGATCTAATATGAGGTGACGATGAACCAATCAATTTAATTTCCATCAATATTTCCTCCTATTTAGCCTTTTTGCGTCTTGTTAAAATTTCTTTTTTTGCAACACTTATTGATTCTTTAAGCGGTCTCTTTGCAGGACATATATATGAACATGCACCACATTCGATACAATCAGTTGCATGATATTCATCAGCGCCATCAAAATTCTTAAGTAATGAGAATCTGCTGATTTTATATGGCATAAGGTATACAGGACATGCTTCAACACATTTGCCGCATAAAATACAATTTGAATGTTCTGGAATATTTGCTTCCTTTTTGTTTAGAATTAATATTCCTGATGTTCCTTTTATTACGGGAACTTCATCAGTAAACTGAGCAATACCCATCATAGGTCCACCGTTTATAACTTTTCCCGGCTCTTCTTTATAGCCGCCGCATGATGATTCAATAACATCTTTAAATAAAGTTCCTAATCTAACATATAGGTTTTTAGGATTTTGCACAGCGCTTCCTGTTATGGTAACAACTCTTTGAACGCAAGGCATTCCTGTCTTAATAACATTACCTATTGTGGCAACGGTACCAACATTTTCAACAACACAACCAACTTCCATAGGAAGTCCGCCTGAAGGAACTACTCTTCCGGTAATGGCATTAATTAATCTTTTTTCATCACCTTGAGGGTATTTTGCTACCATTGATACTACTTCAATACCTTCTTCATTTCCAACAACTTTTCGCAATGTTTCAATTGCATCAGGCTTATTATTTTCAATACAAATGTAAGCTTTATTTACTCCTAATGCCTTCATAATAGTTTTTGTTCCAAGCAATACAAGTTCAGGTTTTTCTAACATAATTCTATGGTCGGCTGTTAAATATGGCTCACATTCAGCCCCATTTACAAGCAAGGTATCCATAGTTTTATCTTTTGGTGGGCTTAGTTTAACATGTGTCGGGAATGTTGCTCCTCCCATACCTGCCATTCCTGCCTCCTTGATAATTGAAATAATTTCTTCCTTAGAAAGATCTTCCAAATTACCTTTTGGCTGAACAGACTCATGTACTTCAAATTTACCATCAGACTCTATGATAACGCTGTTAACCTTAGCTCCACCGGGAACTTGTCTTTGTTCAATCTTTTTTACTGTTCCAGACACACTTGCATGAACCGGCACTGAAACAAAGGCTTTTGACTCGCCTATTTTTTGACCAACTTTCACTGTATCACCTACAGCTACCAAAGGATCACATGGAGCTCCAATATGTTGTGCCATTGGGATTACAACAATTTCGGGAGCCACTGCATCTTCAATTGGTACATTCTGTGTAAGCGACTTACTGTGCGGTGGATGTACTCCACCCTTAAATGTAAACAATTTTGTGCTCATAATATCACCTCGTGATTAATTTAATAATAAAAAATCATAAAAAAAGCTATAATTCTCAAACATATCGATTATAACAGATTCATTTCGACTTTTAAACACCTTTTTTATATATTTATATAGAATTTTAACATTATTTATATAAATAAGCAAGGAGAGTATTCAATTATCAAGTAATTACCTGTTAAAAAAAATATTAACATTTTCATTAATATATTCCTTTATCCATAATAAAACGCTGTTATCCTTAATATCCATGCCTTCAATTATGGTCTTTATTTCCATAGTATTAAAAACAAATGTTTCCGTATCTGATATATGGGTGTAAATAAGTTCACTCTCATCCATAGAGTTAATAATTGTCATAATTGTTTCACCCATATTGCCTAATGGTGCCCTATCTATATTATTTCTTTCAAAAAAACAAAAAACTCTTGTACCAACACCTAATTCTGAATTTATTTTTAGATATCCATTGCACCTTTCACATGATTCTTTAAGCATGGGAATACCTAAGCCTACATTTCTAGTAGTTCTGGTTGTATAAAAAGGGTTTGTTACTTTATTTATTGTTTCTTCGCTCATTCCTTTTCCGTTATCTTTTATAGTTATCTTCAACCAATTATCTTTTATACTATCTTCAATAATTATTTCTATTAATGTGGCATTAGCTTTTATGCTGTTCATTGTTATATCCAAAATATGCATTGAAATTTCCTTCATAATACCTCCACACAACGGGGACATTCCTCTTACCACCAAAGACTATCCCTATACAAAGAGGTGTGTCCCCCTTCATTTAAATATTATTGGGTGTCATATCACTATTGCCACATGGAGACAAATCAGAATGAATATGCAAATCATAGAAAAATTTCATTTTATCCCCATTTCACACATTTTGCATGACAAAGAGTA
>DATESJ010000076.1:0-25756 GCA_035270885.1 Sedimentibacter sp.
AGTTTTTCCTAAACCTGGTGGTCCTGAAAGTAAAACATGATCCAGGGGCTGATTTCTCATTTTGGCAGATTCAATAAATATGTTTAAAACTTCCTTTACTTTGTTCTGCCCTATATATTGACAAAGCTTTTGAGGTCTTAAACTAAGCTCTAATTCTTCTTCGCGGTCATTAAATGTCCCAGAAACTATTTCATTTTCTCTCTCAAACATATTATACCTGCCTGTTCATATTTTTTAGTGCTTCTTTAATTATGTCATTTTCAGACTTACCGGATAAATCCATATTATCCAAGGTCCTTTTAACCTCAAGAGAGCTAAAGCCTAAAGCAGCTAATGCATCAACTACGTCAGACATTTCATTGTGAATAACAATTTCACTTCCCTGAAGTTCTTCTACTGAACCAACCTTATCTTTAAGTTCTAAAATTATTTTGCTTGCTGTCTTTTTACCAACACCTGGAACCTTAGACATTCTTGTTACATCTTCTTTTAAAATAATTTCTTTTACAGTATTTGCTTCATAGGTTGACAATACGGATAGTCCCGCCTTAGGTCCTATTCCGTTAACAGTAATTAATTTTTTAAACAAATCAATTTCATCTGCAGTCAAAAATCCATATAAGGCCATAATATCTTCCCTTATATGCATATATGTAATAATAAGAACTTTTTCTTTCTCGCTGATTTTATTAAGTGTAGTAAGAGAAGTACTTATGTAATATCCTATATTATTGTTGTCTAAAATTATGTAATCAATACCTTTTTTAACTACTTCACCTTTTATGTAACTTATCATTTTTATCGTCCTTCAATATTTTATTATTCTAAAATCCTGTGCGAATTTTAGGGAATGAGCATGACAAATTGCTGCAGCTAAACCATCTGCCACATCATCAGGCTTGGGAATTTCTCTTAATTTCAATATTACTTTTACCATTTCCTGTACTTGTCTTTTTTCAGCTCTTCCATAGCCCACAATCCCCTGCTTTATTTGAAGAGGTGTATATTCATAAAGAGGAATATTTTTGTTTTCTGCTGCCAACAGGTGCACTCCTCTTGCATGTGCTACTGCCATGGCTGTTTTAACATTTTTATTATAAAACAATTCTTCAATTGCAACTGCTTCAGGCTTGTACATTTCAATAATAGATGTGTAGCTGTCGTAAATGTGCTTAAGCCTTTTGGGAAAAGCTTCACAACTTTCAGTTAATACAGCACCATATTCTATTACTTCAAATTTATTACCCACATAATTTAATATTCCGTAGCCTGATATTGCCAGCCCCGGATCTATACCAAGTATTAACATATTAAATCCTTTCAATTATTATATAAAATTATAGCATACATTTGTTCTAATATAAAGAACTTTTAATGGCTTAAATATTTGTTTTCCATTGTTTTAAGATGTGATATAATGAAATATACAATAAGCAATCGCAACTACTATGAACCTCTAACTTAATGAATGAATTTTTTTCTTGAGGATGAGAATGTCCTTATTCATAGAGTGTCACTAATATATTTTAAAACGGAGTTAAATATGTTTAAAAAAGAAAGCAAAATAAAAAGATTTGATTTTATATTAATAATAACAACAATCCTATTATGCATATATGGATTTATCGTAATAAACAGTGCAACAATGAGTAAGGCAGTAGGAAGTCAGCCATTTTTGAAAACACAAATAACAGCCTTCGTTCTTGGTATGGTTGCTTTGTTTGTCTTGCTTTTTATAGACTATGATATATACGGAAGTTTTTATATTCCTATTTATATATTGACAAATTTGCTGCTTATCTATACTTTGATTAATCCCGTAATGGCTTCTGAATGGGGAGATGTAAGGTCATGGATTGCCATAGGTCCCATAGTCTTTCAGCCTTCGGAAGTAGCTAAATTCGGTGTAATAATTTCTTTGGCAAAATTTATTGATATAAATAAGGATAATATTAACCACCCTGCAGTACTATTTAAAGTTATTCTATTTGCATTTATACCTGTAGGATTGATTTTATTGCAGCCTGATTTGGGAACGGCCTTGGTATTTATATTTTTTATTGCAATAATGATTTATATTGCAGGTATTGACAGAAAATATGTTCTGTCAATTATGATGATAGGTTTGATATTAGTAATTATAGGAGTTGCAGCATTCTTTAATATAATGGAGGATTACACATTAAGAGATGATTACCGTTTCGACAGGATTGTAACCTTCTTTTACCCTGAATTAGACCCAGAGGATACAGGCTACCAGGTAATTCAGTCTAAAACTGCCATAGGCTCAGGTATGATTTATGGAAGAGGCTTATATAAAGGTGTTCAAAATCAATTAGGATATCTTCCAACCAAAGAAACAGATTTCATTTTTGCAGTTATAGGAGAAGAATTAGGTCTTATAGGAGGCTTAGGTCTTTTATGTCTATATGCAATCTTACTTTACAGGCTCATTAGAATTGCAAAAAATGCTTCCAATATGTTTGGCTCTTTAATAGTAACAGGCATCACCTCAATGCTTTTGTTCCACATCTTTGAAAATGTAGGAATGACAATGGGGCTGATGCCTGTAACCGGTATTCCACTTCCTTTTATAAGCTATGGAGGAACATTCATGCTTATAAACATGGTATCAATAGGACTATGTTTGTCTGTAGGTATGAAAAGAGGAAAAATAGATTTAAACGACTTCTAGTTTTATTCGAAACAGCTTCCCCCAATAAATTCTCTGAGTATTGAGGTGTTAGGGATTGCACTTTCATCTTCAATTGGCAGAAAGTAACTTAAAAACTTCATTAGGCGTTGTCTTTCAGAATAAAACTTATTGTTTTCATCAATTTCCATTATTATAGGCTCTGCATATTTTTTAAGAACACATAGTTCGTAAACTAAAGCAGAGTTAAAAATTGCATCAGCATTTTCTTGGAAAGGGAATATATACTTTTCAGTACCTTTAACTACATTATCCCACAATTCCATAGTTTTGAATGCATTGTTTCCCCTGTGGGTGTTGTCTCTTACTATACGCCTCAAAAGTCTCAAATCAGACGTTGAAATCCGGTTATGGCGGTCTATGTTAAGCTGTGTCAATGCACTAATATATATTTTAAACTTATTGATTTGGGGTATATTCTTTGTAAGTTCATCATTTAGACCATGAATACCTTCAATGATAATAATATGGTCCTCTGTTAGTTTTATAGGATCTCTTGTATATTCCCTAATGCCTTCCTTGAAATTATATACCGGTATTTGAACTTCTTCTCCTGACATTAAATCTAAGAGCTGCTCATTAAAAAGTTCCAAATCTAAAGCTTCTATTGTTTCAAAGTCAAAATCCCCCTTTTCATCCTTTGGGGTTAAATGTCTGTCAACAAAATAATCATCAAGAGATATTGCATATGTTTTTTTGCCGTTCACTCTTAACTGAATTGACAATCTTTGTGCAAATGTAGTTTTCCCGGAGGAAGAGGGACCTGCTATAAGCACTATTTTTATATTTTTATCATTAGTAATTTCATCAGCTATATATGCTATCTTTTTTTCGTGAAGTGCTTCATTTACTCGTATCATATCACCGATAGTATTGTTGACGATTTTCCTGTTTAAAGCGTCAACATGTGACACATCCATTATTTCCCCCCAATCCTCTGCTTCCCTGAATATTTTGGAAAGTTTCTTTTGTTCAATATATTCAGGAAGTTCAAAATTGCCTTCACGTGTGGGGAAATTTAATATTATTCCAGGATAAAACAATCTTAAATCAAATTTATTGACAAATCCTGTATTTGGAGCAAGGTATCCGTAAAATGTATCATAGTACCCGTCCAATTCATACACTCTTATTGATTCTTTGTTCCAATACTTAAGCATTTCAACCTTATCCATCATATTCTGGGCTGAAAATACTTCTTTAGCCTTATCAACACTTAAAAAGTTAGTTGAAATAGTTTTTTTAGCATCAATAATTTCCTGCATTTTTTCTTTTATTTTATTGAGATGTTTTCTTGTTGCTAAATGTTTGTGCTCCAGCTCTGTATAAAGACCCTTATTCAAGGAATGATTTATTGAAACATCTATATCATTATAAGCATCCTTGCAAGCTTTAACATAAATTAATGATAGTGTACGCACATATATTCTGTGACCGTCAGGATGGGTAATATCAATAAATTCTATACTGTCATTTTCTCTATAATCTCTGCTGCAAAGTCCCTTAAGTTTATTGTTTACCCTAACACCCAAATACTTAAAATAGTCATCTTTATGAACTCTCTTTAGTAGTTCATACAATGTTTCATTATTATTTACTTCAATTGCTTCATTTGATAAAACTAAATTTATTTTCATGAGGCCTCCTACAAAATTTTTCTATCACTTATATCAGAAATAATTTCCTTTCCGTTTAAATATGATAAGTTCTCTTCAAAACCATTAAGCACCAATTTAAAGGCATGCAAAACTTGATATTTTTCATTGTCTTTTTTGCCGTATTTTTTATCTCCTGCAATAGGGTGTCCGATGGAAGAAAGGTGAGCACGAATCTGATGAGCTCTACCAGTTTCAATTTCAACTTCAACCCAGGTAAAGTTTCCTTCTGTTTTCAAGGGACGGGCATAAGTTATAACTGATTTTGAATTTTCACTTTCTTCATTTGTAATTCTCACCATATTTTTAAATTCATCTTTAATAAGATAATCTTTCAGTTCCAAATTGTTTTTTATTATGCCATGAACTTTTGCTATATAGAATTTTCTTATTTTTCTCTCCCTAATAGCCTTGTTTGTTTGCTTAAGTGTATCATAGTTTTTCGCTGCAATAACAAGACCGGAAGTATTTTTGTCTAATCGATTGCAAACAGCGGGCTTAAATGTAAAACTAATATTTTCTTCTTTTGCATCTAAATACATTTTAATTTCGTCAACTAAATTCTTCATGCCTGTTTGGTCAGGTTGTGTACTCAATCCAATAGGTTTATTCACTATCAATATGTTATCATCCTCATAAACAGTTGAAAAATGTATATTTGTCTCTACTAAAGTTTTTTTCTCTCTAAATTTTTCAATTGTATCATCAGAAAGATAAAGCTGCACTATATCATCCTTTTTTAATACTGTTTCCGGTTCAGCTTTAGCTTCATTTAATTTTATATTCTTTTTTCTAATCATTTTTTGAATAAATGATTGATTGGCCTTATTTAAATATTTTTTTAAAAATCTGTCTAATCTTTGACCTTCTTCATTGTTTGTAATTTTAATTTCTTTCATATTTTCTCCTATTTGACTAGATTCATATACATATTTACCACAAAGAGTCACCCTGCTCCATAGACTCCCCTATAAAGAAGGTGTGTCTCTCTTCCTCTCTTATTATACCAAATTTTCATTGAATGTATATGCAATTTGCAAAATTTGCATATTTTTATTAAATGTGGATATTGTACATAAGTTGGTTTTGTGCTAAAATGATAGGAGCGATTATAGCAAGAGGTGACAAATGAAAAAAATTATTAATGCCATAAGAGACTTTATATATAATATTACTGATTATGGACTTATTATAACCGTAATTGTGGTAATGGTTGTCATATTGGCTTGGAGATTTGACTTATTGTTTAGCAGAGGAATAGATAAAGAAGTGCTGCCGGATTTACCTATAATAAATAAACCGGTTGAGGAAGACCCTGATGAAACTCCCCTAGTAGAGGATCCTGATGTTGAAACACCAACAGGATTAATTGCTACAATCAGTATTCCACAAGGTTCATTCCCATCACAAATAGGTGAAATTTTGTTAAACAACAATTTAATAGAAAGTAAAGATGAGTTTCTAACCCGTTGTGTTGAACTTAATTTGGATACTAAACTCCAAAGCGGAACCTTTGATATTGAAGTTGGAACACCTCTTGATGATGTTATTAAAATTATTGCAAAAGCATATTAAAAAACCAGCCTTCGTGGCTGGTTTTTAATTTTTAGTATCTTTGATTTACGTAATAATCTATAACTGATGTTTTTCTCTTATCTGAGAATATCCCTTCCTTTTTCAATACATCTAACAACCAAAGGCTTTTAGAATGAAGAACGGCATATTCATAGTCTTTTAATACTATTTCGTAAAGCTTTCCTTCTAATAATGATGATTCCATTTTAATAAAATATGCTTCCACATTTTCAAATTTAAGAAATCTCAATAGACGGAAGGATGTTTTATCCTTTTCATTGTAATAATAATCTGCTTCATTTAAATACTTGCTGTAGTAGCTTATATGTTTTCCCTTGTCTTTAATTTCCTGTGCTAAGGTGCGATGATATTTGGCCATCATGTTGTAATACTGATAGTTGTACATCCCTTTTTCAAAGCTGTCTATACGCTGAAATGGTTTAATACTTTTCTCAAGCATATATTTATAATTAAGTTCTAAATATTCCCTTTTATTAATATCGCCATTCATATGCTGAATTATAAGCATATCTCTATGTTCAAAAAATTCATCAAATATGGTTTTGTTAGGCTTAAAATAATTCATGTAATCACTCTTTCTAATTTTAGTAAGCAAGGTTTATCTTAACAGAAAAAAGTGTTTTTAGCAAGTGTAAAGTAAAATAAACCTACTTAGGATTTCAGTAGGCTATCATACAAAAAAACGCAGCCGCCGGTCTTAACCGGCGGCATATTTATTAATCAATAACTCTATCTCTCAATCCTACTGGAATATCTTCAATATCATGATTTACACTTATTATAAAATTAACATCAAATGTTTTGGATAAATAATCTAATCTATCTATGACAGATTCTAATTTTTCCTTTCCTGATTTAGCTATTTTATATAAACCGTCTATGTATACCTGTTCTACATCATAATCTGTAGCAATTAATCCACAAACAAAGCCTTGGAACTCTTCATCATTAGTAAGTCCAAACTCTTTTGTGTTTATGTACCTGATTCTGTAATCTAAATCAAATATGTGTCTGTTGTTTGCTTCTAAAAAAACCATTTTGCCGTGAATGTTTTCTATAGCCTTATTTGCCATTTCTATCATTCTTCTTGTCTTACCTGTACCGCTATGACCACAAACTAATTGAACCATAATAATCACACTCCTATTTTTAATTTTATAAAAGTAAATTACATATATATTGTACCACATAATGCAAATGTTTACACCTATTATTTTATGATTTTTTAATATTTAAATTTATTTTTATTACCTTGATATCTCTTTTCAGATTCCATTTTACAAAGTATCTCATCCTTTATTCTCCACCAACTCATTCCCCAGTTTACAAAAAGAGAATTTTCCTTAGGTGCTCTTCCCGCTAACCTTTGTACAACAATATCCTCATTTAAATGTTCCAGAAAAACAACAACTCTTTCCACATATTCATCCTTGGATATAACTGTTATTTCTTTGTTTTTATATAATCTTCCCATTTCAGTGTTATCCATTATATAAAGAGAATGAATTTTAACTTGGTCAATTTTTAAAACAGACAATATTTTTGCAGTTTCAATAGTATCAAAAATGTCATCATAAGGTAAGTTTAATATAATATGTGTACAAATTTCAAAATTATACCTTTTAATCCTCAAAACAGCATCAATAAATTCAGCTAATGTATGCCCTCTGTTAATAGTTTTCAGAGTGTGATAATTGACAGTTTGTAGCCCTAATTCTATTGATATATTAACATTATACTTGTTTTGTATCTCATATAAAAACTTAAGTTTATCTTTAGATATGCAATCAGGTCTAGTTGAAATTGCAATTTCCACTATATTATCCATAAGAGCATCATTTATATAATTCTTAAATTTTTCCATATCCATATAGGTATTTGTATAATTTTGAAAATAAGCAATAAACTTATTAGCTTTATATTTTTTTGAAATGTATTCCATATTCTGCTTTAACTGTTCTTTAACACTTAATGAATTATCAAGCATTTCAAAACCAGTTCCCACGTCTGCACAAAAAGTACATCCACCATATCCTAAGGTTCCGTCTCTATTAGGACATGTGCAAGAAATATTTACAGGAAGTTTATAAACTTTTTCGCCATATTTCAATTTTAAATATTGAGAATATTCATTATATAATTTTATCATCTTTTTCCTTTTATAAAACTTTTTTCTATTTTATCATTATAATTTAGTTAATTGATTTTTTCAATCAATTTACCATTAATTAATAAAATTATTTTTCAATATATTGTAAATAATATTAATACAAAATTTAAATAAAGGAGGCTTCATATGTATATAAAAGAAGGTATCATTCCGGCTGTTTTAGGTACAGTTGTAACAGCAACAGGAGTTGCTCTAAGAAACACAAATTTACCTGAGTCCTACAGAAATGGTATAATAGGATTCGGATTGGCACATATTGCATTAGGTTCTGCAGAATTAGTTTCAAATAACATGCAGCACAAAAGCATTATGGGCAAAATGTCAAAGATGGCACCCTTTAAATAAAAGATGTCCTAACCCTAACAAAAAAACATGCCCTAGCATGTTTTTTTGTTTACTCCCTATGCAAAGATTACATAAAGTAATGAATACAATCCGGCAATACCGATTAAAATATAAACAATCCTGCCAAATCTATTCTTCCAGCCACCAAATAAACTTTCCACTATGTCAATTTTTGATATCCCATACAAGCCCCAGTTTAAAGCTCCTATTATAATAAGAATTGAAGCTATTGCAGTTAATATTCTCATAATTCCTCCTCAATATTGCATAATATTAATACATTATATTTTAGGAGTTACGAAAATATGTACAAAGCTTAAAGATATTTCTCAAAGACAAATATTTCTGATAATTCATGATATACTCCGGAATCATTGTTGCTAAATAGCGAAATTTTGTTTGCAGCATCTTTTAACAAATTTGTGGCATTTTTCATAGCAATTCCAAGCCCTATATTCTTAATTAGTTCAATATCATTGTTATCATCACCTATTGCAATTACATCTTTTTCATCTATTCCCAATTTATCTATATATTTTTTTAAGGCACACCATTTACAACCACTTATATTAAGGAATTCTAAAAGAGTCCTGCTGCTTAAATTCTGGTTTAGTATTACATTAACCTTTGGATCTTTTTCAATATCATTTTTAAAATCAATTAACTTTTGGTAATCATTAAAATAGCAAACAGATAAAATATTATTTATTTTATCTGCCTTGAAGTTTTTATGCTTTGCTCTATCATAATCTTTCTTTATATAGCCTAAGTATACTTCTTCGAAATTTTCGCATTCATAAATTATGTCATATCCATCATGATATTCATCAACATGAATTATGGGATTTAAGTTGTGTTTTTTACCCAAAGCATATATATTTTCAAATATTGAAAAATCCAAATAATTGCTTTCAATAAGGGAATCATCATAACGCCTAACTATAGCACCATTGTTTGCTAAAATTACAGGCTCCACTAACCTAATTTTCTCTGTAAGATTTTTAGCCATATAATAATTTCTGCCTGTTGCTATAACAATATGTATACCGCGATTATGAAGTTCATTGAGTATATTTGCATTTTTATCGCTTATTAATTTATCATCATTTAGAAGTGTTCCATCTAAATCTAAAACAACCATTTTGTATTTCATAATAGTCTCCTGTTGCTTTTAATAATTTATTATAGCACAAATTATAGAAAAATTGAATAGTAATAGGCAATTTGTACGCAGGTTAGGACATAAAAAGACCGAGATTTCTCTCGGCTTAGTTTAAATATTTATATAATACTATTCTGCAACAGTTGAGTACATGAAGTATTTAAATCCTAATGGACTTGCAAATGATCCTTCAAGTATTGGGTTGCTCATGAAAATATCTGTATAATAGTAAACTGGAGTTATAGCTCCTGTTTCCATAAGAATATTTTCAGCTTCATGCATTAAAGCAAATCTTTCTTCAGGATCTTTAGAAGCTTTTACTTCAGCTATTAACTTATCATATGATTCTGCCCAAGTTTTACCTTCTTCACCTTTGTAAGTGTAACCTGCAAATGTTGCATGTTCTCCCTTACCAAGCTGTGAATCGTTGTTACCACTGCTTGTAATCCACATGTCAAGGAATGATATAGGATCATTGTAGTCTCCTAACCAACCGTTTCTTGCAACTGAGTAATCTCCATTTTTACGAGTGTTAAGGAATGTTGACCATTCTTGTTTCTCAATAGTCATGTTGATTCCATAAGCTGCAAAAGTAGCTTGAAGATTTACTGCGATTGCCTCATGGCCTGTTCCTTCATTTGTTAAATAAGCAAGTGTTGGGAATCCACCTGAAACTTTACCAGCATCATCAACTGTGAATAATCCAGTTGAATCAGCAACTTCTTTTAATAAAGCAATTGCTTCCTGAGTATTGCTTTCATAGTCAGCTGGGTCAACACTATAGTAACCTGCTCCATCTCCATTAGGACCATTTTTAGCTATATATTCTGTTTTTCCGTCTGGTTCAGTTAATCCCATTGGTACAAAACCAGCTGCTTCTACCTGACCTGCCTGACCGATTTCTTCAACTATATAAGTTCTGTCAATCATAAGACCAAGAGCTTTTCTGATCTTTGCTCTGTCAGCTTCGCCAAAAGCTTGGAAAGCTTTATCATTTACGTTAAAAGATACATAGTAAGTTCCAAGCTGTCCTTCTATGAAGAATTCATCAGGATATTGTTCCTGCAATGCTTTGATTTCATCGTTTGGAACTGAGTCAATAAACAAGTAAGATCCATTTTGGTAGTTTGCCAATAATGAAGTGTCATCATCATTAAATGCAAACACTAATTCATTAGTTAAAATTCTGTCTGCATCATGATAAAATTCATTTTTCTGCATTACTAATTCGCTTTGTGAAAATTCAACAACCTTGTAAGGTCCGTTTCCAATGTAAGTATCAGCTGCTGTAGCCCAAGCTTCATTTCCTTCAGCTACATCTGCTTTTACAGGCATATATGCAGGAAATGCTGCTAATTCATTAAAATAAGGTACATCTACTGGAAGAACAACTGTTAGAGTTTTCCCATCATCTGATGCTGTTACATTAAGTTGTGCATCAGGATTTAATAAATTGCCTTCATCATCAGCTTCAACCATTTCTGCATAACCATCAATAACATCAAACATATAACCATAATCTGCAGCAGTATCAGGGTCAGCCGCTCTATTCCAAGCATATGCAAAATCATTTGCTGTTAAATCTGTACCGTCGCTCCATTTTAAGCCGTCCTTAAGTTCATAAACATATTGAACCATTCCGTCTTCTCTTTCTTCAGCTACAGGTAATTCTTTTGCTACATCTGCATAAAGCTCCAATCCACCATCAGCTTTTTGTTGAAAACCTATTAATCCTGAAAATGCATGGATTATATAAGTAGCACCATCAACTGCACTGTTAAGTGCTGGGTCAATAGTATCAGGATATGCTCCTACTGAAATTGTAATGCTTTCAGCAATTTTTGCTTCCGGAGTTTCTGGTGTTTCTGGTGTTTCTGGTGTTTCTGGTGTTTCTGCTGGTGGTTGATTATTATTTCCACATGCTGCTAATGAAAATACCATCGCAAAAACTAAAATCAAAGATAAGATTTTTTTCATTACTTTCCTCCTATTGATAATATATATATTAATTTGAAATTAATATCATTCGAATCGGGGACATTCCTCTAAGCCTGTGTCCCCATACCGCTAAACGTGAATACATGCAACCATGTGTCCAGGTGCTACTTCTTTTAATTCAGGCCTGATTTCAGCACACTCTTTTGTTGCCCTTTGACATCTTGTTCTGAAAGGACAGCCACTTGGCATATTAAGTGGGCTTGGCACATCGCCTTCTAGTAAAATTCTCTTGTGGTTTCTTGCATAATTAGGGTCAGGTATGGGCACTGCTGATAATAAAGAAATTGTATATGGATGAAGCGGGTGGTTATACAATTCTTCAGCGGATGCTAATTCCATCATTCTTCCTAAATACATAACTGCAATTCTATTAGATATATGTTTAACTACCAATAAGTCATGAGCGATAAATAAATAAGTCAGGCCTAATTGATTTTGCAAATCTTCAAATTTATTTATAATTTGAGCTTGAATGGAAACATCAAGTGCAGATACAGGCTCATCACATACTATAAATTCAGGCTCTACCGCCAATGCTCTTGCGATGCCTATTCTTTGACGCTGCCCACCAGAAAATTCATGAGCATATCGAGTTGCATGCTCACTTGAAAGTCCAACTATTTCCATTAATTCATTGATTCTTTCGTCTCTTTGTTTTCTGCCTTTATACAAATTCATTGCATCAAGTGGTTCTCCTACAATATCCCCCACTGTCATTCTTGGGTTCAATGAAGAATAAGGGTCCTGGAACACCATTTGTGCATTTTGTCTTAAGTGTTTTATAGACTCATTGCTTGCTATCTTTTTTCCGTTAAAAATTATTTCTCCGCCTGTAGGTTTATATAACTGCAAGATTGACCTTCCAACAGTTGTTTTCCCACATCCGGATTCACCAACCAACCCTAAGGTTTCACCTTTTTTTATGTTAAAAGATATATCATCAACAGCTTTTAAAGGTTTACTCTTAAATAAGCCTGTTGAAATATCGAAATATTGTTTTAAATTCTTAACTTCAAGAAGATTATTATTGTTATTATTGTTCATGTTTATGCATCTCCTCTACTTATTCCTTCTTTAACATTCATCCAGCATCTGGCAGCGTGTCTGCCCTCTATTTGAAGTTCTTCAGGATTATTAGTTAGGCAAATTTTCATTGCATTGTCACATCTTGGTGCAAAAGGACATCCATCAGGCAAATTCAACAAATCTACAGGATTGCCTCCAATTGGTTTAAGACGTTGTTTTTCATTTTGAACTGTTGGTATAGATTTTAACAGTCCTTTAGTATATTCATGCTTAGGATTGTAAAAAATGTCATCCGCTGACCCTCTTTCAGATATTTGGCCTGCATACATAACAATTATATCATCACACATTTCTGCCACTACACCTAAATCATGGGTTATTAGAATTATTGCCATTCCTAATTTTTTCTGCAAATCTTTCATTAAATCAAGTATTTGAGCTTGAATTGTAACGTCCAATGCTGTTGTAGGTTCGTCTGCTATTAATATATCAGGTTCACAGGCAAGGGCCATTGCAATCATAACTCTTTGTCTCATACCACCTGAAAATTCATGGGGGTATTGGTCTATCCTTTTTTCAGGTTCATTCACACCTACTAATTTAAGCATTTCTATAGCTCTTTCTTTAGCTTGTTCTCTATTTCTATTTGTATGCAATAAAATTGCTTCCATCAATTGATTTCCAATTGTAAAAACAGGATTTAAACTGGTCATTGGATCCTGAAAAATTATACTTATCTGATTTCCTCTGATTTTCTGCATTGTTTCTTTATTGCAGCCAACCAGTTCTTTATCTTTTAACTTTATACTTCCACTTACTATTCTTCCTGGGTTTGTAAGAATTTGAAGTATTGAATATGCTGTAACGCTCTTTCCAGAGCCTGATTCTCCAACAATACCTAAAACTTTTCCTTCTTCTAAATTAAACGATATTCCGCTAACTGCTTTTACCTCACCAGAAGAAGTAAAAAATGAAGTATGCAAATCTTTTACTGATAATAAACTCATTTTATTCCTCCTACTTCTTTAATTTTGGGTCAAATGCATCTCTTAGCCCATCACCTAACAGGTTAAAAGAAAGAACTATTAGCCAAATAAACAGAGCAGGTATAACCAGTCTGTAGGAATAGCTGTAAATTCCTGAAAGTGCATCCGACGCTAAGGAGCCTAAGCTTGGCATTGGAATTGATACTCCTAAACCAAGGAAACTTAAGAAAGACTCTGTAAATATAGCTGATGGTATCTGCAGTGCAGTAGATATAATTATAACACTCATACTATTTGGAAGCAAATGTTTCTTTATAATTTTCCATGGACTGGATCCAATTGATTTAGCTGCTAAAATATATTCATTTTGTTTTATGGAAAGAATTTGGCCACGTACCAGTCTTGCCATACTAACCCAATATAACAAAGCAAATACAGCAAATATACTTAGCATGTCTGTCCCTATTTTTGCAAGGGGTGTACCTTCTATTTTAGGCCCTAATACCACCTTTAACACTACTGAAAACAAAATAATCATAAGCATGTCTGGCAATGAATATATAATATCTACAAGCCTCATCATTATAAGGTCTACCTTTCCGCCGAAGTAACCTGCTACAGAACCATATACAACACCTATAATCAATACAATAATAGCTGCAAAAAATCCAACCAATAAGGAAATTCTTGCTCCGTATATAACTCTTATGGCATAGTCTCTTCCTGCAGAGTCAGTACCGAATATATGAGGAAATATTTTTTCGCCGTTTGCAATACGTTCTAATTCTGTTTCACCATAATCAAATGGTTTTAAATTGTTATATGTTTTATCAATTCTTTTTCCTTGTGTTACTCCTAATTGTTGCTCATAAGTATATGGGTATATCATAGGAACAATAGTAACCAAGAGAGCGATAATAATTAATATAGACAAGCAAGTCATGGCAATTTTATTCTTCTTTAATCTTCTCATACCATCTTTGAAGAATGTCATGCTTTCACTCATTCTGACTTGCTGAGATTTTTCTTCTTCTGTTGCTAGTTCAAAATCCTTTAAATTAAGCTGAAAGCTAAGAGGATTTTTTTTAGGCATTTCATCTAAGTTATTCATAAGTCACATCCTCTCTTTCTATCCTAATTGTATTCTTGGGTCAAATACCTTGTACATAATATCTGAAATCAACATCATAATAATTACAAGAGTAGCTAAAAATATTGTAGTTCCCATAATCATAGTGTAATCACGATTTATAATGCTTGAAACAAATTCTTTACCAAGGCCTGGTACCGCAAATATTTTTTCAACAACCAAACTTCCTGTAACAATGTATGCTACCATTGGTCCTGCATAAGTTACAACAGGTGTAACCGCATTTCTAAGAGCATGTTTAAATAATACCTTTGAAGGTTTAACACCCTTTGCTCTTGCTGTTCTTATATAGTCCTGACTTAAAACATCAAGCATGCTTGACCTTGTAAGTCTTGTTATATAAGACATGGGGTAAAGACTAAGTGATATTATTGGAAGTATAAGCCCTCCTGGCTCATTTCCATTTGCAGGAAATATCCCCAAAATAACACAAAAAGTTAATAAGAGCAACGTTGCAATAATAAATGATGGCATGGCAACCATGGCAGTTGATACAACCATAATTATTTTATCTAATGTCCTATTATGAAAAACAGCTGCTAAGGAACCTAATATTAATCCTAAAGTCAATGCTATCAAAGCAGCAGTTCCTCCTAATTTGGCGCTCACTTCAAAACCTTTCATTATTACTGTTGTTACATCTCGCCCTCTTTGTTTAATAGAGGGACCAAAATCAAATTTCATAACACCTTTTAAATAAGTTGTGTACTGTTCTGAAACGGGCTTGTCCAGTCCGTATTTTTCTTCCAATGCTTTTGTAACAGCAGCACTTGGTGCTTTTTCGCTTAAGAATGGACCACCTGGAATATTGTGCATTACAAAAAAAGTAATCGTAATTACTAAGAATATTGTAACCACCGCCAAGGCCAACCTCTTAAGAATGTATAACGCTAATTTTGAATCCATTACTACCTCCGAAATTACAAATAAATTAAAAATTACAATAAGGATATATATATATTTTTTTATATCCTCATTCCTATAAAAACATAGATTATTATAACACAGCGTTTTCAATATTTCAATATTTTTATTTATATACCAAAACTGTTTATTTATGTAAGGAAAACGATACGTCCAATATGAAAACGCATTCATTTTACTACAATTTAAATATTAATACATATCGAAAAATATATATTATTGTATATTTATACCGGTTCAGTAAAAAATATTACAAATAAAGGCTTTTATTCTGCATTCATTTAATAGAAAATGTTATCCAAGTGGAAACAAGTTTGACAGGGGACTTAAATTTGTGTCCCCCTCAAAGTGATTAAATTTTTCATGAAAACTTCAAAAATCTGATTATAACTATTTTATTTTCTTCAGTATTTCACATAATAAATTATATACATTTTCTACTGATTTTATGCTTACGTGTTCGTTAGGTGAATGTGCATCATGGGCATCAGGTCCCATGGATATTGCATCAAGTCCAGGTATTTTTCCCATTAAAAGTCCACATTCAAGCCCTGCATGTATGGCTCCTACAAAAGGTTCCTTTTTAAACATATCTTTGTATACATTAATGCAAATATCTCTGATTTTAGATTCCTTTGCATATTCCCAACCGGGATAATAGCTTCCAATTTCGTACTCTACACCAATTTGATAAGCTAACTGTTTCATAGCAGGAATAAAATTATTTGTAAGTAAGGTTTCAACGCTGCTCCTTGGATGATTGTACAATCTTATATACTTTTCATCACTATTAATAACCCCTAAGTTATTGGAACTTATAACTAAATCAATAGCTGTGCTTCTTGATAATACGCCAACAGGAATTAAATTAATTAAAGCAAGAACTTTTCCAAATATTTCATTTTCTAAAGGAAATGTTTCTTCATTTAAATCTGTTAATACCACAGATATAGTAGGATCTGTAAATGCTAACTCATTTTTAAGTATTCCATTCCATTTTTCAATTTTTTCATTTGCTATATCGAAATTGTTAATGGTGATTACGGCATTTGCTTCCCTTGGTATAGCATTTGTTTTTGAGCCTCCGTCAATACTTACCAAGTCAACATAATCCATTAAATCATAAAGAATTCTTCCCAGTATTTTATTGGCATTTCCTTTTTCTTTATGGATATCAACACCAGAGTGACCTCCAGAAAGTCCTTTAACACTTATTCTATAAGCTTTACCTTTTGTATTTTTATATCTTAAAGGTATTTTAAAGTCAATTTCACTTCCTCCTGCACATCCTGAAGTGAAAACTCCTTCTTCCTCGCTGTCTATGTTCAATAAATATTTACTTTTAAATAAACTTCCGTCAAGATTTGCTGCCCCGGTCATTCCTTTTTCTTCATCAGTTGTTATCAAAACTTCAAGAGAAGGATGCTCTAAATCCGAATCAAGTACCGAAAGGGCCATAGCTACAGCAATGCCGTTATCAGCCCCAAGGGTTGTATCAGTGCCATAGATATGACCATCTATAACTCTTAATTTTATAGGGTCTTTGCTAAAATCATGATCAACACCTTCATTTTTCTCGCACACCATGTCCATATGTCCTTGAAGCATTACCGTAGGTGCATCTTCATATCCTTTAGTTGCAGGTTTTCTTATGATAATATTTAAATGCTCATCTTGAATTACTTCCCAACCTTTTGATTTTGCTAAATTTAGCAAATAATTAGATATTTGCATTTCACGTCCCGAATCTCTTGGTATTTTTGATATTTCTTCAAAATAATAAAATACCTTCTCCGGTTTTAAACCCTCTAAAACTCTCATATTTTACCTCCAAGTATATGGACAGGTGTATCCCATCCTATTTTACTTTTCCTATCCTATTTAATGGGAAAAATCTAAATTCAACTTTTCCTATTACTTTGTCTTTACTTATATAAGGCTCATCCCAGTATCTTGCATCATATGATATGGGTCTGTTATCTCCCAGAAAAAAGAATGAATTATCAGGTACAATAAATATTTCTTCCTCTCCTTGAGTTTCAACTGCATATGGTTCTTTTAGCTTTTCCTTGTCTATATATATACTTCCGTCACTTTTTATTTCAATAGTTTCACCCGGTAATCCTATAAGTCTCTTAACCAATCTTTTGTTGTCTAATTCATCTGATTTGAAAACTAATATGTCTCCTCTTTTTGCACTATCCACATCAATCAGTTCATTTACATATAATCTGTCTCCCGGTATTATAGTATCTTCCATTGACCCTGTAGGTACAGTTACTAATATAAATACAAATTTATTGAGAAATAAAACTATAACTAAAGCAATTAGAACTGGTACAACCCATTCCTTAAAAAATTGTTTTATTTTTTGTAAACTTTCCGAATCAGCCGTATCCGCAAATGGTTTAACTAATTCATTTAAAAAATTTTTCATTTATACTTACTTCCCGTCTATACTAAAATATCGCTGAAAATTTTATAGAAGTTGCCACCAATTATAAGTTTACAGTCTTCCTTTGAGATTCCTCTTCTTAAAAGCTCTTCCGTTAAAAGAACAGCCTCTGCATGGGACTCTAAACTGTCACTGTTATGAGGTTCGAATTTATATTTTAATTCACTGTTATAAAAACTGTTGCAAAGGTCGAAACCATATCCTACATGCTTTGCCCCAACCAAATTAACCATATATTCTATATGGTCAGCCAATCTATTTATAGGATTCTCACCTTCTCTAACTCCGGCGATACTTTTGTATGCATTAATTCCTATAACTCCATTTCTGTCTGCTATAGTTTTAATTTGTTCATCAGTTAGGTTTCGCATCCTTCCGTGAAGGGTTCTTGAATTTGAATGTGATGCAATGAAAGGCTTATTAGTGAATTTAACTACATCCCAGAAACCTTCATCATTTAAATGGCTCACATCGATTAGCATATTTAAGTCTTCCATTTTTTTAACTACATTTACACCAAATCTAGTAAGACCGCCTTTTTGACCTTCTTCTACAGGGCTGAAAGTACAGCCGTCAGCTACATAGTTTCTTCTGCTCCAAACAAGACCTGCTGCTCTTACTCCTAATTCGTAAAATGTTTTCAATAATCCAATATCATTGCTTATTGGCTCTAAACCTTCAAAGGAAATAATTATTCCAATTTTATTTTCATTTACTGCTTTGTTTAAGTCTTCCTTGGTTTTAACCAATATTACTTCTCCATCGCAGTCTTCTATGTCGTCTATTAGTGCTCTTATTTGTCCTAAAGCTACTCTTAAAGCCATTTCAGGCAAAAATAAATCATCCATGTACAAAGATGATATAATTAAGTTGAATCCACCCTTTTTGAAGTTTTCAAGGTAATAATTTTTTATAATTTGCTTTTCTCCGGCCCTGTTTCTGTTATAAATTTCCCCTGCAAGGTCTAAGTGAGTGTCTACAACAATATTATTTTTATGTAATTCTATTGCACATTCTTTGAAATCCATTTGTGTCTCCTTTTATTCGTAATAACAATATTATAAATAGTTTATCATTATTTTACAAGTTATATTTGGGGACACAAATGTGTCCCCAAAAAAGTCCCTAACATTAAATTATCAGATTATCATTATTTCTGTAGATGCTTTGTTTAATACTTCATTTCCATTTTCAGTTACAGCAACTATATTTTCAATGCGTATTCCAAACTTTCCTGCCATGTAAATACCAGGCTCAATACTGAACACCATACCTTTTTCTAAGTTTCTATGATTGCTTGCCTTTATGTCCGGGGCTTCATGGACTGAGTACCCAATTCCATGTCCTAATCTGGTGAAAAAGTACTCTCCATATCCTGATTTGTCTATAATATCTCTTGAAGCCTTATCCACATCAGGTATATATGCACCTGCAAGAGCAGCTTTTTCTCCCGATGCCTGACTTTCCTTTACTATTTCATAAACCTTTTTCTCTTCCGCAGTTACTCCACCCACAAATACTGTTCTTGACATATCTGCACACATATTCTTGTATTTGCAACCCCAGTCAAGTACGATTATGTCTTTTGCCTGAATTACTCTTTGGTCATCATTATAGTGAGGATATGAAGAATTTGGTCCTGAGCATACCATAGTAAAACCTTCATCGGCTCCCTTTTCCTTAAATATTTCATTCATTTTTCTTGCTATATCAGCTTCTTTAATTCCAGGCTTAATAAACTTTAATAATTCTTCATAAGACTCATCTGTAATTCTTGCAGCCATTCTTAAATTATTAAGCTCTTCTTCGTCCTTTATCATACGCATATCTTCCAAATAAGGCTTGCCGTTAACAAACTTTACATCTATGGCTTCCATTATCTGTAGAATTAAAAATGCTCTTTCAGTGGAATTTACAGCTATAGTTTTACCTATTAAACCTTGTTCTTCAAATGCCTTTTTAACAGTATCAGTAAAAACATCACCGTCGAACCAAGCGTAAACTTTTACGTCAGGCCCCAAAACACTTTGAATTTCATCTTTGGTAAGTAAATTGCAAATATAAAAGTAATTTCCATCATTTTTAATTATTAAGGCTTGAAATCTTTCACAAATATGAGTGTTGTGACCCATAATAAATTCCATTTCTTCCGAAGGAGCTATTAGTATGGCATCAATATCACTCTTCTTTAATATATTAACTAACCTGTCTAAGTATTTTTTTCTCATTTTCATCCTCCCTTAATTTCTACGGCTTTTTCTTTCAATTGACAGCTGTCTTGATTTTACTTCTATTTAATTATACCACTGAAGGCTCTAAAAGCAACCTTCCTGTTTTGAATCTATTTAAATTAAGCATACTTACATCTATTGTAGGCTTTTCCTTTAAAATCAATTCAGACATTACAATACCGGTTATAGGTCCAAACATAAAACCATGGCCACTAAAGCCCAGTGCCATATAAAATCCTTCCACATTTTCTGCCTTGTCATAAATAGGCTGTTTGTCAGGAGTCATGTTATAAAGACCTGCCCATTGTCTTATCACTCTTAATTTAGAAATGGGAGGTAAAATTAAATCTATGGTTTTAGCCATTTCCTCAATAAATTGCCAACTTGATGTAACTCTTAAATCTCTTGGCTCTTTATCATCTCCTCTTCCCATTATAAATGAACCTTCAGGTGACTGTTGTACGTAAAAATTCAACCCGAATGACATAACCATGGGATCCTGTATTGCTTCAACAGGCTCAGTAGCTAAAATCTGATGTCTTTCCGAATATATGGGAACATTTATTTCTACCATATCACAAATGTTTTTGGCATATGCATTTGTAGCATTTACTACATTCTTAGTTGAAATAAAGCCCTTATTTGTCTCTACTCCCGTTACTTTTCCTTTCTCAACTCTAATTCCTGTGGCCTCTGTAAAAGTGTTAAATTCTGCTCCCAATCTTTTTGCAGCCATGTAAAAAGCATCAGTTGTATGAAATGGATTTAAAAAACCATCCTTGTTACAAAAAGCAGCTCCTTTTAATATATCAGTATTTAAATAAGGAACTATTTCTTTTGCTTCTTCCAATGAAAGCATTGTTGAAGGTATACCGCATGAATGCTGCACCTGGATATTTTTCTTAAACTGTTCTACCTCATGGTCAGTATGAGCAACTAATAAATATCCCTTTTGCTTAAATTCTACATCTCTTTCATATTCCAAAATTTCATTTGCATGTTCATAAAACTCTATGCTTTTTTTTGCGATTTTGCAGTTCATTTCTGTTCCCCACTGCATCCTCACACCTGCGCCGCATCTGCCTGTGGAACCGCTACAAATATAGCTTTTATCTAATACAACTATATCCTTAACACCTTTTTTGGCTAAATTATATGCTATGGAACAACCGGAAATTCCTGCTCCTATTATAACAACTTCTGCTTTACTCTTCATTACGCCTAGCCTCCTTAGCAATAAGTCCCAATTTTACTCCAACAACAGGAGGTCTGTTTGTTTGGAATTTTATATCCTTAATATTTTGACCTGTTGCATTTGCAATTTCTCTCATAATAAGCTGACCACATGTTTTACCTTGGCATGGTCCCATACCGGCACGGGTAATTCTTTTTATTTCATCAAATGTTACATAACCTTCTTGTATAAGATCTCTTATTTCCTTTAATGTAACATCTGAGCATCTGCAAATTATAGTATTTTCATCCATATTACACCTCTACCTTAATATTTCTTATTTCATACAAGAATTTTCTATCAACTTCAATAGTTACTACCGGTGTCCTATCAAAGGATTTTGGATTTAATATTTTTAAAACTTTTACATCTGTTATGTATTTACCTTCTCTATTTAGTCCTTTTACTATTTGTCCTTCTTTTGGAAGTGGTGCAAACTCATATGGTATTTTCACTTCTATTGTAACTTGTGATTTAGAACCATCTACTATAATAATTGCAAGTCCTGGACACTTACTTAAGCATACTGAACATCCTGTACAATTATCAAATGTAACATGTGGAATATTGTTTATATCTTCTCCTACTTTAATAGCATCAAATTTACAGGCAGTTTGACATGGATTGCAAGGGATTTCTTTATAGCATTCAACAACAGCAACTGCACCCTTATTAATTCTTTCTATTGAAGGAAATTTTCCCATTATCATTTCTCTATTTGGAATTCCTGTTTTCTCAAACATATTTATCTCCTTAATATTTGCTCTATACCTGCCAAAATATGCTTTCCTACAGGTCCTGAACGCAAATTATTCAATTGATTTATATAATCATTTTTTCTGTCCATAAAATCATCTGGCATATATCCAATTTTAGCAGCAGCACATAAGCCAGCCAAAAATCCTTCCACCATTGCAGCACTTGCTTCTTCAACTCCCGTAGCATCACCTGCAGCAAATACATTTTCAACAGAAGTTTCGTAATCTTCATTTCTAAGAGGAACTAGGCCACTTAATTGTGGAATATATTCCATCCTACAGCCTCTCATAGCAAGAAGTTCATTTAGAGGTGTAAGGCCTACTGAAATACACATTACATCAACATCAAATTCCTTTTCACTTCCACTTATTGGCTTGAATTTTTCATCCACTTCACAAATAATTGCTTTTTCCAAGAAATCTTTACCTATTGCTTCTTTAACGGTGTGAGAAGTAAGTATGGGTATACCCATTCTCCTAATTTTAGAAGCATGTACCAAATAACCTCCTATTTTAGGAGCTGCATCAAGTATGGCTTTTACTTCCACTCCTGCCTGCATAAGCTGATAACTTACAATAAGCCCAATATTCCCTGCTCCAACCATCAATACTTTGTTTCCGGGTTTCACACCATAGACATTCATTAAAGTCTGAACAGCTCCAGCACCATAAATTCCTGGCAAATCATTATTTGGAAAGCTTAAAGCTTTTTCATAAGCTCCTGTTGCCACAATCACAGCTTTAGGTGCTATTTTATAATAATTATCTTCTTTTTCCAGAAGAGTAATAATTCCATCTTCGAACATTCCAACTACAGTAGTTTCAGTTTTTATCTTAACGTTTTCCTTGTATTTATGAAGTTCATTAATTAATATTTTCGGTATATCAATTCCTCTTACAGATGCATATTGTTTTTCTGAACCAAAAAACATATGTGTTTGTTTTATTAGTTGTCCACCTAAATTTTTACTTTTATCAATAAGTAGTACATTTGCTCCACTTTTTGCTGCACTTATAGCAGCACATAAACCTGCAGGTCCTCCACCAATAATAACCAACTCAGCTTTTGTCATATTATCTCACCTTTGCCTTCCTGGGTTTCTACTATCATGCCCTCCTGCAAATCAGTAACACAAGTTTTTACATTTGCAACTTGGTTAACAGTCATAAGGCAAGATGAACAATTGCCGATTGCACAATAAAATCCTCTTGGTCTATGCTTGAATAAACTTCTCCCTAAAACCTTAACTCCTTGTGCATGCAGTGCTGCTGCAATTGTTTCTCCTTCATAACCTTCCATTTCCTGACCGTTAAAAATAAACTTTATTAATCTGCCCTTATTAAATTCAAGAATCGGATGCTCTTCAATTCTCATAGTAATCCCTCCTGTCAAATATTCTCATTATTTTAATGCATTTATCATGCCAAATTATAAGTAATACATTATTGGAATAAATCCCTAATTTTTAGTCTTCTTATTATAATATAGAAATCTTTTAGTGTCAATTACCTGACATAGCGTCTAATTGCTGACAAATATTAAAATAGATTTGCTACCAATTGTTTTCCAAAACACTTGAAACCTATTGAATGTTTTGATATAATTTTTATATTCAGAATATATGGAGGAAAAAATGAAAATTATAATTGTCGGCGGGGGAAAGGTTGGCTATACGTTGGCTCAACAATTATCGACAGAAGATCACGATATAACATTAGTAGACAATGATGCCGACGTGTTAAATCATGCAGATGAAACATTGGACGTTATGTGCATCAAAGGTAACGGCGCAAGTGTTGAAATACTTAAAAATGCAAATGTACATGATGCTGATTTGTTATTGGCAGTAACTAATAGCGATGAATTAAATATGATTTGCAGCGTAATAGGCAAAAAATTAGGAGCCAAGCATACGGTTGCACGTGTTAGAAATACAGATTATTCAAATGAATATAAATTACTGAGAGAAGAATTAGAGTTAGATATGGTTATTAACCCTGAAATGGACGCTGCAGCTGAAATAGCACAAATGATTCAGTTTCCTTCTGCTTCGGATGTTGAACCATTTGCAAATAATCTTATTGAAATGGTAGAATTCAGAGTTTTGGCAACAGAGCCCATAATTAATATGAAACTGATGGATTTAAACAGAAAATTGCCATCAAATGTACTTTTTTGTGCAGCTAAAAGAAATGATGAAGTTTTTATACCAAAAGGTAATACTATATTTCTACCTAATGATATTATTTATGTTATAGGTGAAAGAAGCAGTATTTCAAGATTCTTTAAGTTTTTGGGCAGAAGCTCCAGCAAAGCTAAAAATGTTACCATAATAGGCGGAAGCAGAACTGCAATTTATCTAACTTGGCTTCTTGAAGAATTGGATTTAAAGGTAAAAATAATCGAGTTAAACAAAGAAAGATGCCTTATGCTTAATGACATCTTACCTAATGCTTTGATTATTCATGGTGATGGTACAGACCAGGATGTTTTGGACAGTGAAAACTTTGAATCAACAGATGCTGTTGTTTCATTAACAGACATGGACGAAGAAAATTTAATAACCTCACTTTATGCACATCAATGTGGAGTACCTAAAGTAATTTTAAAAATTAACAGACAAAACTATATTCCGGTAATAAAAAAATTAGGTCTTGACAGTATTATAAGTCCTAAGTTTATAACTGCCAACAATATCTTAAGATATGTTCGTGCTCTTGACAATTCTCAAGGAATTGCTGTTGAAAAATTGTACAAAATATTGAACGAGGAAGCAGAAATTGCTGAATTTACAGCAAAATATACTCCTGATTTAACTGATATCAAATTACAGCATTTAAAACTTAAAAATAATGTTTTAATAGCTGCAATAATGAGAAATAAGAAAATCATCATACCTAACGGTAATGATGTTATAAAAGACAAAGACAAGGTTATAGTAGTAACAAAAACCGGATATATAACTGACTTACACGAAATTTTGGCAGATTAAGCCGGAGGATAAAATGAATTTAAAAGTTGTACTAAAAGTAGTTGGAATAGTTTTATTTTGGGAATCAGTACTTATGATTCCATCTTTATTAATATCGGTAGTTGATAGTTCTTATGAAATTAAAGCTTTTATAATAACTATATTAATAACTGCCATCACAGGTTTTTTATTGTCTAGATTTAAGCTTAAAGGTGCAGAAATGAGAAAAAGAGAGGGTTTTGCAGCAGTTGCTTTAAGCTGGCTTGCAATGTCGGCTTTTGGAGCCCTACCCTTTTTCTTAAGCGGCTGTATACCATCTTTTGTTGATGCTTTATTTGAAACGGTATCTGGGTTTACTACTACGGGCTCAAGCATTGTCAG
>DATESJ010000077.1:0-3546 GCA_035270885.1 Sedimentibacter sp.
TACTTCATATCAACCATTCTTACATAGCTGTCATATCTGTCCTTAGCGTCTTTTTCTGCTTTTGCATATAATTCTTCTGCTATTTCAGGGAATGAAGATTGTAATGATGCATATCTTACTTCACCTTCTAGGAACTCTCTAAATGATGCAGATGGTGCTTTAGAATCCAAGACAAATGGATTCTTACCTTCTTCTTTAAGAAGTGGGTTGAATCTGTACAAATGCCAGTAACCTGCTTCTACAGCTTTCTTTTCTCTGTCTACAGTCTTGCCCATTCCTGCTTTAATTCCATGGTTGATACATGGAGCATAAGCTATAACCAATGATGGTCCTTGATAGCTTTCAGCTTCTTTTATAGCTTTTAGGAATTGGTTCATGTTAGCTCCGATAGCAACTTGTGCTACGTATACATAACCATATGTTGAAGCTATAAGACCAAGGTCTTTTTTCTTAACTCTCTTACCTGATGCAGCAAATTTTGCTACTGAAGCTGTAGGAGTTGCTTTTGAAGACTGACCTCCGGTATTTGAGTAAACTTCTGTATCAACTACAAGAACATTTACATCTTCGCCTGATGCTAATACGTGGTCTAATCCACCGTATCCAATATCATATGCCCATCCGTCTCCACCTATGATCCATTGTGATTTCTTAACAAGATAATCTTTTTTATCTAAAATGTTATCAACTGCATCCTTACAGTCATCACATGGTGTTAATCCTTCAACTATTTCAAGAACTTTTTTGCTTGCTACTTTTGATTCTTCGCCTAATTCTCTGTTTGCAATCCATTCCTGTATTGCTTCTTTCAATTCAGGTTTAGTATCTTTTTCTAATAACTCTTCCATTGACAATTGAAGGCCGTCTCTCATTTGTCTAACAGCTGTTGCCATTCCAAATCCATACTCAGCATTGTCTTCGAATAATGAGTTGCCCCATGATGGACCTCTGCCATTAGCATCTTTTGTATAAGGAGTTGCTGGTGCAGATGCTCCCCAAATTGATGAACAACCTGTTGCATTTGCAATCATCATTCTGTCACCAAATAATTGAGTTACAGCTTTTACATATGCAGTTTCGCCGCAGCCTGCACATGCTCCTGAGAATTCAAAGTATGGTTTACAGAACTGACTTCCCTTAACTGTTACTTTATCCATTAAATCATCTTTAATTGTTACTTTTTCAATAGCATATTTCCAATTTGGAATTTCTCTTTCTACTTCTTCAGCAATAGGAGTCATAACTAATGCTTTATTGCCTTTTTTGCCAGGGCAAATATCAGCACAGTTTCCGCATCCTGTACAGTCTAAAGTACTTATTTGAATTCTGTATTCTAATCCATCTAAGCCTTTACCTATAGCTTTAAGTGTTACAAAGTCTTCAGGTGCATTTGCTTTTTCAGCTTCATCTAACAATGTAGGTCTAATAACAGCATGTGGACATACGAATGAACATTGATTACACTGAATACAATTTTCAGACAACCATTTAGGAACTGTTGTTGCAATTCCTCTCTTTTCATAAGCTGCTGTACCTTGTGGGAATGTACCGTCTTCTATGCCAACGAATGTGCTTACCGGAAGGCTGTCACCTTCTTGTCTATTCATAACTTCTGCAACATTCTTTATAAATTCAGGTTTTTCATCTTCAGTGTAAGGTACTGCTAATCCACTGTTTGCACTAGAGTCTTCAACAGCATTTTTCCATTCTGCAGGTATTTCTATTTTAACTAACTCTGTAATTCCTTTATCAACTGCAGCCTTGTTCATTTCAACTATTGCATCACCTTTTTTACCATAGGATTTTACAATAGCGGCATTTAAGTATTTAACAGCATCTTCTATAGGAATAACATTTGCTAATTTAAAGAATGCGGACTGAATAATCATGTTTGTTCTGTTTCCAAGTCCTATATCATTAGCGATTTTTGTTGCATTGATAGTGTAGAAGTTAATTTCTTTTTCAGCAATGTATTTTTTGTACTTAGCAGGTAATTTAGCTTCTAACTCATCCTTGTCCCACATAGTATTTAGCAAGAATGCTCCACCTTTTTTAAGTCCCTGTACAACATCATATTTATCTACATATGATTGTTGTGAAAGTGAAACAAAATCTGCTTCATCTATTAAGTAAGTAGATCTAATAGGTGATTTACCGAATCTTAAGTGAGATACAGTAACGCCGCCTGATTTTTTAGAGTCATATGAGAAATATCCCTGAGCATACATGTTTGTATGGTCACCGATAATTTTTATTGCATCTTTATTAGCTCCAACTGTTCCGTCTGAGCCAAGACCCCAGAATTTACATCTTACTGTTCCAGGAGAAGAAACATTTATTATTGCTGGAGTTTCCAAAGATTTGAATGTAACGTCATCTACAATACCCATTGTAAAATCATTCTTTGGTTCATCAGCATTAAGGTTATCATATACAGCAAATATTTGAGCAGGAGTTGTATCTTTTGAGCCAAGACCATATCTTCCGCCTACTATAAGTGGTTGTTCTTCTTTTCCATAGAATAATGATTTTACGTCTAAGTACAATGGTTCTCCAACTGAACCTGGTTCTTTTGTCCTGTCTAATACTGCTATTTTTTTAACAGTCTTTGGCAATACATCAAAGAAATATTTAGATGAGAAAGGTCTGTATAAATGTACTATAACTATACCAACTTTTTCTCCCTTAGCAGTTAAATAATCAATTACTTCTCTTGCTGTTTCTGTTATTGAGCCTATAGCAATTATTATACGATCTGCATCTTTTGCACCATAGTAATTAAATGGTTTGTATTCTCTTCCTGTAAGTTTGCTCATTTCCTTCATATAATCATTAACCATATCAGGAACAGCATCATAGAATTTGTTTGAAGCTTCTTTAGCCTGGAAGAAAATGTCAGGATTTTGAGCAGTTCCTCTTGTTACAGGATTCTCTGGATTTAATGCTCTATTTCTAAATTCCTTAACAGCATCCTTATCAACCAATTTAGCTAAGTCTGCATAATCAATAGTTTCGATTTTTTGAACTTCATGAGATGTTCTGAATCCATCAAAGAAATTAACAAAAGGCACTCTTGATTTAATAGCTGTTAAATGAGCTACTGCAGAAATATCCATTACTTCCTGAACACTACCTGATGCCAATAATGCAAAACCTGTCTGTCTTGCTGCCATAACATCTGAATGATCTCCAAATATAGATAATGCATGTCCGGCAATTGCCCTTGCAGTAACATGGAATACTCCCGGGAGTAATTCTCCTGAAATCTTATACATGTTTGGAATCATCAATAACAATCCTTGTGATGCTGTAAAAGTTGAAGTTAATGCTCCTGCTTGCAGTGAACCGTGAACGGCACCTGCTGCTCCTGCTTCTGATTGAAGCTCGGTTACTCTAACAGTTTGTCCAAAAATGTTTTTCTGCCCATGTGCTGCCCAGTCGTCGATAAGTTCAGGCATTGTTGATGATGGTGTTATGGGGAAAATTGCAGCTACTTCAGTAAATGCATAAGCAATATACGCAGCAGCGGTATTTCCATCCATAGTT
>DATESJ010000078.1:0-4119 GCA_035270885.1 Sedimentibacter sp.
TCTTCCATCTTCTAATATTTGCAGTAAAATATTAAATACATCTTCGTGGGCTTTTTCAATTTCATCCAATAAAATTACTGAATATGGTTTTCTTCTAATTTTTTCTGTTAGAAATCCTGCCTGATCAAAACCTACATATCCCGGAGGAGCTCCTATAAGCTTAGAAACTGTGTGTTTTTCCATATATTCTGACATATCAAGCCTGATCATAGCGTCTTCATTTTTAAACAATTCATATGCTAAAGTTCTTGCAAGTTCAGTTTTACCAACTCCTGTAGGTCCTACAAATATAAAGGATGATGGTTTTTTTCTTTTCTTAAATCCTGAACGGTTTCTTCTAATTGCTTTAGACAAACTTGTAACTGCAGGATGCTGACCAATTACTCTTCTGTGAAGTCTATCTTCTAAATGTATTAGTTTTTCAGCTTCAGCTTCGTTTATTCTCTGTACAGGTATTTTAGTCCATGCTTCAATAACATAGGCTATATCTTCTTCTGTTAATAGAATATTTTCATATTCTTTAGATAACTCTTTCAATTTTGATTCAAGCCTAATTTCAGTAACCTTAAGCTCAGCTGCTTTTTCATAATCGTCATTTTCAGCAGCATCTTCCTTTTCGTCTCTTATTCTCTTAAGCTCAGTTTTTAAAGCTTCTAACTCAACGAGCCCCTTGTTTTTCAAGTTAGCTCTTGAGCCGGCTTCATCTATAACATCAATTGCTTTATCAGGTAGGAAACGCTCTGTAATATATCTTTCAGACATTAAAACAGCCTGTCTTATAACTTCATCTGTAATCTTCACATTGTGATACTGCTCATAATAGTCTTTGATTCCCTTAACAATTTCAATTGAATCCTCTATGGAAGGCTCATCAACTATTACAGGCTGGAATCTTCTTTCAAGTGCTGTATCCTTTTCAATATGTTTTCTATATTCATCTAATGTGGTTGCACCAATTATTTGAACTTCACCTCTTGCAAGAGCTGGCTTAAGAATATTGGCAGCATTCATAGCCCCACCTTCTGCTTCTCCAGCACCTACTATATTATGAACTTCATCGATTACAATTATAATATTGCCGGCTTTTTTGGCTTCATCTATAATTGCTTTCATTCGTGCTTCAAATTGCCCTCTAAACTGTGTTCCTGCCACAACAGCAGTTAAGTCTAAAAGGTAAATTTCTGTATTGAATAATTTTACTGGAACCTGTTTTTCAGCAATTCTTACAGCCAAACCTTCAGCTATGGCAGTTTTGCCTACTCCTGGCTCACCGATTAAAACAGGATTATTTTTAGAGCGTCTGTTTAATATTTGAACAACTCTGTCAATTTCTCTATCTCTGCCTATTATTCTGTCTAATTCTCCATAGCGTGCCTGCTCAGTCAAATTAGTGCCGTAAGTATCAAGGTATTTCAATTTCTTTCTTTTTACCTTTTCCTTTATTTTAGCACCTGAACCTGAACCTGATTTTGAATAATTAGAATCCTCTTCATCATTTGGGAGAAACTCGTTATTTGTAGAGCTTGTGTTTCCTGTAAAAGCTGAATTCATTAAATTCATCAATGAATTAATGCCATCGCCACTATCAGAAGGCATATCCTGTGTCATTTTTTCTAAATCTATATCACCAATAATTTCTGTAAGTTGGTTATTTATGTTCTCAAAATCCTCAGGCTTCATGCCGCTTTGTCTCATTATCTGATCCATAGGCGCTATGCCTTGAGTTTTGGCGCAAGGAATGCACAAACCTGTAGTCTGCATTTTGCCTTCAATAATTTTATTTACATATATTACTGCTACATTCTTTTTGCATATTGAGCACAACATATTATCATCTCCTCTTATTGGGGAACATTCTTTTTTACCGCAAAGGTTTTTCCTATTTGTAGTCCCCATTTCACTTATCTATTTAAACTATATAAAAAAATATTTGATAAATACCTATTCAAATAAATCTCATTAAAAGATTATAATACAATATTCTTAAAAATGCATTAAGAATTTGTAGAAATAAATATTAATTTGAGATAGTAAATTTTATAATCAAATATGATGTCACGAGAAGAACTTATAGGCGAACTATTATAAGTAATAGTTCGTAGAATAGGGACAGCTGTATTAAAAATATTGACAAGCTAAATTTCTTGTGTTATTGTAAGAAAGTTATATTTTTTAATTGGAGGATAAAATGATAAAGGTTGCTAAATTTGGCGGTACTTCGTTGGCTGATGCAGAGCAGTTTAAGAAAGTACACGATATAGTTAAATATAATGAAGAAAGAAAATATGTGGTAGTTTCAGCTCCAGGCAAAAGATTTAAGGATGACAATAAAATTACTGACTTACTCTATCTTACTAATGCACATATAAAATATTCCGTACCTTACGGACCTGTATTGAAAATTATAGAAGAGAGATTTAACTTAATTAAGGAAGAACTAAATCTAAATACAGATTTAGACAATGAATTTAATGTAATAAGAGAAAACTTAGACAATAAATGCGATGAAGATTATATTGTAAGCAGGGGAGAGTATTTAAGTGCACTGCTGATGGCTGATTATCTAAAGTGTGATTTTGTTGATGCTAAGGATGTTATATTTTTTAATTATGACAGTAGTGTAAATAAAGAAAAAACTCGCGAGAAATTAACTGAAGTGCTAAGTAAAAACTATAAAGCAATAATTCCTGGTTTTTACGGTTCTTATCCTGATGGAAGTATTAAGACATTTTCAAGAGGGGGCTCCGACATTACAGGAGCTATAATTTCAAGCGTTATGGGGGCAGATATATATGAAAACTGGACAGATGTATCCGGGTTTTTGATTGCAGATCCTCGGATTGTTAATAATCCTAAGCAAATAAAGAAAATAACATATCAGGAATTGCGAGAATTGTCATATATGGGAGCATCAGTTCTTCACGAAGAAGCTGTTTTTCCTGTTAGACAAGCAGGTATCCCTATTAATATAAGAAATACCAATGATCCTGAAAATCCCGGAACTTTAATAATCGGAGATGACCAAGCAGGTGAAGATTATGCAAATGGTAATGTTATTACTGGAATTGCCGGTAAAAAAGACTTTTCATTTTTCTATATTCATAAGGAACACATGGCAAATGAGGTTGGCACTGTAAAAAAGGCATTGGAAGTATTTGAAAACAGAGGAATAAGTATTGACCACATTCCTTCCGGTATCGACAGTTTCACTATTGTTCTACCTTCAGAGTCTGTTGAAAAGGTAAGTCATGAAATAGTTGAAGAATTAAAAGCTAAATGTAAAACAGATAATGTACAGGTTTATAGACACATAAGCCTAATAACTACCGTTGGAATAAAAATGGCTTACCAGCCTGGTATTTCAGCAAAACTCTTTACGGCATTAGGCAATAACGATGTAAATATACGAATGATTGATCAGGGCTCAAGTGAAATAAATATTATTGTAGCAGTAGAAGATAAAGACTTTGAAAAAGCTATTCGAGCAATTTATGATGCATTTATAAAATAGACTAAAAAAGGACCGTTTAATAACGGTCCCCTATTTAATATAACCGCCCATCATAGATTTTATATCATTTACGGTTATGTATGCTTCTGGGTTGTGCTGTTTTACTAATTTAACAGCTTCTGGAATTTTCTTTCTTTTTAGTTGAATGAATAAAAGATTTTTAATACTTTCATTTTTACCCTTACCTTCAATTATTGTAACACCATATCCTTGCTCTCTCAAAATATCCGCAAGAATGTCTCCGCTTTTCTCGTTAACTACAACCTGAATTGAAGCTAATCCCACGGCTATTTTCGATTCAATTGTTACACCTAAATAATTGCCAAGTGAAAAGGCTGCTGCGTAAATAAGCATCTTTATAGGATCTTCCGTAATATTGTTTAAAACAGAGCTTACAACCACAAGCCAAATCATTATTTCTACAAAACCTAAAATTGCACCTTTAGCTCTTTCACCCTTACCAATGAAAACTACTCTGATTGTTGAAATGGATACCTCTATTATTTTTGCAAAAAATATTATAAGGTACAGTAAAGGTCCCTCCAAATTCATTAAAAAATCCATATGACACCTCTTTTTGTTTTATAAGTTCATTCTACTAACTTTTG
>DATESJ010000079.1:0-10707 GCA_035270885.1 Sedimentibacter sp.
AGCATGGGCTTCATTAGCAATTTCATCATAACTTCTAAGTTGATATTTAAGTTCATCGTATATTTTATTATCATTAACTTTATTTAACATGTTATCAATCGTTTCAACGCCCATTTTGGCTCCCCGATATATTTCAGATAAAAAATCTACAGTGTTTTGATTATTATTCATTTTGCACCTCCTTTTCACTTTATTATTAACAATATTAAAATCTTAATACATAATTTTTAGCACTACCTTTTAGCTGTCTTATGTTTTATTGATGTGTTTATGGGTATATTATTTATTGCAAATACTTGAAAAATAACATAAAAGCTGAGGATACTTATATGATAAATGAAAATGATATGACTAATAAAAACGAATTATCTATTGAACAAATTAAGGAAATAGTTAAAATATTGAAAGACCGCTTTGGAAAAAACATGAACCGCAATCAAGACCTAGAATGGGATAATATACAAGTAAAGTTAGAAGGTAATCCTAAAAAACTTTGGTCACTTAATGAAATGGAACAAAGCGGAGGGGAACCAGATCTTGTTGCTTATGATGAAAAGACCGATGAGTACATCTTTTATGACTGTTCTGCAGAAAGCCCTATAGGTAGAAGAAATGTATGTTATGATTCTGAAGCATTGGAGTCAAGGAAGAAAAACAAACCTGAAAATAGTGCAATTGGTATGGCTGCTGATATGGGAATTGAGATTTTAACAGAAGCACAGTATCAAGAACTACAAATGCTTGGAAATTTTGATTTAAAAACATCCAGCTGGGTTAAAACACCTGATAAAATCAGAAAACTTGGAGGGGCATTATTTTGTGATCGTCGTTATGATACTGTATTTGTATATCACAATGGAGCAGAATCCTACTATAGTGCTAGAGGATTTCGCGGTTCATTAAGAGTATAGCTTTTGAGAATAATTTTTATGAACAATTAATTAAAATATGATACAATGTATTGATAATACATATTATTTACAAGGAGTTTCAATGGATACAGAAAAAAACAAAGATAAATTAAACTGCTCAGTAATGATTTGGTTATTGGGAAATCCATGAATGATACAACTAAAACATCATCTAAAACCTCAGTGCGATGTTTTGGGCAGTTCATAAGGATAAATTGATCGGGTGTATTGATGTTAAGAGTGGAGAAATAAATATGGGAAAAGTACGGAAAACAAGGAATTTCAACTAACAATTTCTAGATATGAAGGGAAAATGATAATGTTTATAAAACTTGTTGAAGAACAATTAGACAAAATGTCTGAGACGGAAAAGGACAAATGGATTTTGGAACAGGCAAAGTTACTGGAGGAGAGCAAGCAGCAAGGTTTTTTAATGTCGCTTTCTGATGAAAAGAAAATTATGTATATGCCAAGCCAAAGAGAAATCGAAGAATTTTGTGAGAAGGTAGAAAGTGGTGAAATTTATACTGAATATGAAACGCATTATTACGAGTTTGATGATAATGGTAGGTATATGGATGATTGGAAGGTGTGGCATAATGATCCATTAGATGCATTCCCTTTTTTGAACAGAATTTTTAGGGGGTGCCATGATTTGTTGATCTTAAACGAGTATAAAGCTGTAGCAAATATTTTAGATAGAGTTTGCAAACTGGAGTTCAAAGTAGTTGAATCTCCAGTTTCAGATGATTTTGAAGATGATTCCCCATTTACATTGGTACATGCTGCTGAAGAAGGCTTGTTGTCTATGAGTATTAGTGATATTGGCGCAGATTGGGTAACAGCCTGCGTTAAATTGGTGGACAGCTGTGATGGCCTAGAACTTGCAAAGAAATTGATTGATATATTTGAACAACCTATATGCAAGAAGAATAGTCCGAGCATGCTTATTGGAGAAGAACTCCCAAATGATTTGTTTTCTCACATGTTGAATATATTAAATGCAAAAATTCTGGACGCAGAGGCAAGTTTAAATAATATGTTTTCTAAAACTGTGTTTTCTCACGAGAAGTTTTTGTATGAGAAAAAACTTGAAAGAAAAAGGGAAATATTGTTGAATATACAGTTTAAATGTTTGGAGCAGAAACAAAAAAACCATCAACAAAAGGTTTCTATTCTTGAGGCTTCATGGAAACAGATCAAAGAGCTGTTTGGAATTCTAAGGTATGAGCAAATAGGTGATCAGTTTACTCTGAAGGAATTGCATTATTTGATTCAAAAAAGTGTTGGTTTTGACATGGATCATTTATATTATTTTCAAATTGGATCAGGAACCTCCCAAAGAAGGTGCTATGCACCGGAGTGTGAGGATGAAATATGGCAGGCTGATACAGTTTTATTGGCAGAGCTTTTGTCTTATGAAGGAATGCAATTCGGATATTTATTTGATTCTGGGGATGAGTGGAATTTTCAGATTACAGTAGAACGTATATTGAATGAACATACACAGGAATGCGAGATAAGTGAGGTAAAAGGTGAAGACCGGAGCAGTATGGTTGCGATTGGTAGTAAAATGGGGATTGAGTGGTACATATATGAATAATACTGAACTGAAACATTCTAATAATATATAAGAAAAGTGACAGTTATGCTTGCTAAATCCATGGTAAAAGCGTAAATGTAAAGGATTGGAGACAATTGATTATGAAATCTGATGATAGAGAAAGCAAAGTCAAAAAACTAGAAGACCAAAGAAATAAAGCGATTAAAAGCTTGACGGACTATAAGGAAAGTAATCTGCCGGTTTCTGCAGCGGCAGAATATTTGACATTTGTTGCTGGAAGTGGTGAAAGCTCCGTTGAAGTTCGTTACCAAGATGAAAATATATGGCTGACACAAAAAATGATGGCAGAACTGTACGGTGTTGATCGTTCTGTGATTACAAAACACTTAAAAAAGGTATTTTTGGACGATGAATTAGAAGAAGATTCAGTATGTGCAATTTTTGCACATACTGCTAGTGACGAAAAAACGTATAAAGTGAAATTCTATGCATTACAGGCTGTCATTGCTGTTGGATTCAAGATTGATAATCAAAGAGCTGTACAATTCCGTAAATGGATCATCACAATTGCAAAAGATTATACAATAAAAGGCTTTGTTATGGATGATGAACGGTTTAAACTCGGTCACAAATTGACGAATCAATATTTTGAAGAACAGCTTGTCAGAATTCGTGAAATTCGTGAATCTGAGCGTATGTTCTATCAAAAAGTTACAGATATTTATTCTATAGCCATTGATTATGACAAATCAGCCAAGACGACAAAGGAATTTTTTAAAAAAGTGCAGAACAAACTACATTATGCTGTTCATCGACACACCGCAGCAGAAATAATCGTGGAGAGAGCGGATGCAGAACAAAAGAATATGGGATTGACCACTTGGAAATCGGCGCCAAAAGGAAAAATTCAAAAGTTCGATGTTTCCATTGCAAAAAACTATCTTACGGAAAAAGAAATTGACTTTTTGAATCGCTTAGTTTCAATGTATCTGGATTATGCAGAAATACAAGCAGAGAACAGCATTCCGATGACAATGGAAGATTGGGCAAATCGATTGGATAGTTTTATAGAGTTCAACGGAAGAGATTTATTGATGGATGCAGGGAAAATATCAGCAGAACAGGCAAAGCTCCATGCTGAAACACAATTTGAAAAATACCGCATTGTGCAAGACCAATTATTCAAGAGTGATTTTGACCTGTTTTTAGAAAGTTACGATGAGTAGTTCAGCTTAGAAAGTACACGCTTTATGGAGATTAAAGGCAATTATATTTGGTATAAGGTTGAAAATATACCCTGACACAAAGGGGGGATCAGATGCTTACGACATCATTATCGTACTCTCAAGGCACGTTGAGACAGTTGTGTTGATAGAGAAGAAATAGGTTGAAATCAAAGGATTTCACGATTTTTTAATTATATATTGCTGTGTTTTTATTCCCTTGGAAGGTGTTTTCAAGGGGATTTTTGCATAGGGGGTGCACAATTTGGCGTAAATAAGGAATTTTGCGAAATTGTGTAATCTAAAAACAAAATGTTAGATTGAAAAATTATAATTTTTATGTTATATTTTAAGTAATAATATAATAGGAGTTGATGAAGTGCCTGTAATATCAATGTTTTATGGAATAATCGTAAGAATGTATAAAGAATCTAATTCACAACATAAATTACCACACATACATGCTGAATATAATGGACAATTTATAGTTATTGATTTAGATGGAAATGTATTAGAAGGTGATTTTCCTGTTAAAAAACTAAGGATGTTAATGACGTGGATGGACATACATCAAGAAGAGTTATATGCAAATTGGAATACATTAATTAAAGATGGAGAATATTTTAAAATTGAACCTTTAAGATAGGAGGTAAATTCTATGAATCCAAAGGTTAAAGAGGTTAAGCCGTTAGAGGGTTATAAATTATTTCTGGTTTTTACAAATAATGAAATTGGCATATTTGATGTTTCACAGTACTTAGATGATAAGTTTTGGAATGGGTTGAAAGACAATGAAGTGTTTAAGACAGTTAAAGTAAGTGGCGGCAGTATAGAATGGTCAAATGGGGCTGATTTTTGTCCAGATGAAATATATGAAAAGAGCACCATCCTCGGTAAGGAAGTAGTAGCATAATTCGACTCTGATAATAAATATTCAAAAAATTAGATAAAAGCTAAAAACAAGGGAGAACAATTATGGGCGCTTGGGGCACAGGAGTTTTTGAGAATGATTCTGCGATGGATTGGATAGGTTAATTAATATCAAATAATGGATACAGTCTTTTGTTTTCTACATTAAATGTGATGAAACAAACAGAAAAATATTCTATATTATCAAGACTATTTAACCGTTATCATGAAATCTATGTAGAAGAACCAGTTGGTTCTGAAATTCTTGTTGCTGCCGAAATTGTTGTTCACTTAAATGGGAGATCTAATAGCGATTTACTACAAGAACTAGCAGCATGGATTGGAGATAATAAACCAGATGAAGTTTATAAATTAATTGAGCTTGCAAGGTCAGCAGTAAAAATAATTAAAGAGAAATCAGAGTTAAAAGAGTTTTGGCAAGAATCTGAAAAATATGAAGAATGGTTAACAGTGGTACAAGGATTAGAAGATAGACTTTAATTTTCTAACTGTTTTATACGTATTTATATTCAAATGTTTCTACAATATTGTTTTACCCCGGGGTAAAACTCATAACCATTTCGCCAATTATTATCATTTTACAGCCAAAACGCACGTCGAGACTGTTGTGTTGATAGAAAAGCAATAAAATATAGTAATATAAATAGTTTAAGCCGTTGAGTGTGTAGAGACATTCAATGGTTTTGTGTTTTTGGGAATATATCTATAGAAAAACATGAGGACTATAATGTAGCGAGGTTGAATGTATTTATAGATATGCAAAAATAATTATACCATATAAGTTTATATTATAAAACTTATATGGTACAATGATTATACTAAAAAGATGAAGGCTAAAGTCAATAGTTGAACTATAATCTGCCCAAATAATGGAGGAAGTTATGAAAAAATATATTATTACAACTGAAAGTGGTTCAGATTTATCTAAAGAAATAATCGATCGCTATAATATACAAGTTGTTCCGATGCATGTAACGATGGAAGATAAAACTTATCCTGATGGTAGTTTTGATGTGCAGAAAGTTTTTGATTTTTATGAAGAATCAGGAAAACTTCCTAAAACATCTGGTTCTACACCTCAAGATAATTCCGAGGTTTTCAAGCAAGTTTTTTCCAAACATCCAGACGCATATATAATCCACATTGCATATTCTGCAGTAACAACTGTTTCCTTCAATGCGGCAAATCTTGCAGCTCAAGATTTTAAAAATGTCTACCTTGTAGACTCCAAGCATGTATCTATCGGAGCAGCTGCTATTGTTAAAGCAACAGCTCAATTTATTGAAGATAATCCTAATACAAGTCCTGAAGAAATTATTGCTTTTGTAGAAGATATTAGAGAACGAACTCATATGGTTTTTCTACCTAAAACACTTCTTTATCTAAAAGCTGGTGGCCGTGTATCAAGTCTAACTTTTTATGGGGCAAATCTGTTGAAGATTCATCCATCGATTATATTAAAAAATGGATACTTGGTCTCTGGGGAAAAATACCGTGGTCCCTTCGATAGCTGCTTAAAAAAGATGATTAATGGTTTTTTCAAAAGCTATAACATTGATCCTGATAGCGTTCTGGTGGTAGGTGCTCCGGGTGTGGAAGACAATCAGAAAGTGATAATTTACGATTTACTAAGGGCAAATGGTGTTCAAAAAGCTAGATGGATGGAAGCAGGTGCTGTGATTTCCAGTCATGGCGGACCCGGAGCAATTGGTATCTCAGGGATTGAGAAAATAGCTGACTAAAGAGTTAAGAAGAAAAGACCTTTGAAAATGGCTTACTTATTGCATTTTCAAAGGCCTTAATTTTATCTTATAATAGCTGGTTTAGTGGAAGTCTATTTAAAAAATGAAGGATATAATATTTATAAATTTTATACTGGACAAGAAGCGCTTGAATGCATTAAAACCCAAAATCTAAATTTAGCCATATTAGATGTAATGCTCCCTGATATTGATTATGAAGACCAATGGATTCATGATTACAGAACGAATATTTTGGGTGAAAAGGATGATGAATGGATTTATTCCCTGGCAAGATAAATGTTACAGGAGTCCATGAGAAAAATGGTCGTACACAATATGTTTGCTCTGGATTAGGTGTAAGTGGGCCAAAGATTTTACAGTTTAGATTTTTCAAACCACCAGCCATAGGACTTATCACATTAAGTAAGGAACAATAAAAAAGGAGATTAAAGTTATTTATTTCTCAATGGAAATTATTTTCACTTAACTATGAATTAAAATATGGTATAATGAACTGAAATTGGAATTATTACATAAGGAGTTTTATTTAATGAAAGATTTGGAGCAGGTAAATTTGACAAGTGATAAAATAAGGGAAAATAATCATAAAATCTTTTCGCTAATAAGTAATTATTTAAACAATGCGTCTGATTTTATTAACGAATTGGAAATTAAGGAAATAGTAAATTGTGGCGTATCTTATGAATTTGCATTTAGTGTAATTTTAGCAGCAGCTTTTAAATTGGATCTTGATCATAATGAAGAAGATAAGTATTTGTTTAATGTGTATTTTAATAGTATGTTTCATAAACTTGATGCGAATGAATTCTATAACAATTTATATTATAAGAATATTAAAATACCAACCATACGAATAGGTAATTGTGAATTAAAATATGAAAAATATAAATCATTTGAGGGATTTGTTTACAATGATATATTTAAAACAGAGGATGGAACACAAATTCCCCAAATTGGTTTTTTTGAAAAGGAATTTGTATATCCGGTAATTTTGGAGAATGGTAGACTATGGATGTCTGTCACTCCAAATGAAATTGAAACAATGAAAGAAGCTGTTGATAGAGCGCATGGTAGTGTGCTTACTTTTGGACTTGGACTTGGATATTTTCAGTATATGATATCAGAAAAAAGTAATGTTGATAGCATTACTATTATTGAAATGAATGAAGAAATAATTAAACTATTTAAAAAACACATACTTCCTCAATTTAAAAATGCTAAAAAGATTAATATTATAAAAGCAGATGCTTTTGATTATGCTAAAAACCATATGCCTAAAGGAAATTATGATTTTGTGTATACTGATTTATGGCATGATGTTTCTGATGGGATAGGTATGTATTTAAGAATGAAAAAATATGAAAAACAAAATCCTAATACTGAATTTATGTATTGGATTGAAAAGTCCATTTTGTGTTATTTATAAAAGTTTGGAGAAGTAATAATGGGGAATACGGATAAGTTTGAAATGATAGCTAATATATATGACACTGCTTTATAAAGGGTAATTTTAAACTAGAAATTAACTATTGCTAATTTTTAGAAATTATCATATAATAAATTGAAATTATTTAAGAGGAGTACATTATGGTTCAAACAATCTGTGCTGCGAATTCTATATTTAATAAAGAGTGTAAATTCAGCAGCTGTGTATCAAAAAATGGCATTTTTTCACTTTACGGGAGAAGTGTATCCATTTTTAGTATAAACAGATGATTGTAAATCCATAGTCCATTTAATATTTTAATTATAATTAGGTAATTACAGGACTCAGATCTGCTTTCTGAGTTTTTTTGTTATCAAAATTGGATATTTCTCCGGCGCCCTTTTGCATTATTATAGGGCTTATTTTATTTCTAAATAAAAATTAATGGAGAAAAATTATGAATAATAAAACAAAACAAAATATATCAATAGGTTATATATATAACTTCTTTTTACAATTTAATATAACTTCCGCTATTTGGGTGTTATATTTGGCTTTTAGAGGGATGTCTTTGGTTGAAATAGGAATACTTGAGTCAATTTATCATATTACAGGTTTGTGTTTGGAACTACCAAGTGGTGCTTTAGCGGATATAAGAGGGAGAAAGTTCTGTGTAGTTCTCGGAAGAGCGGTGGATATTATATCCTGTGCATTAATGATTATATCAAATAGTTTTTTTGGATTTGCAATTTCGTTTATACTGAGTAGCGCTGCTATGAATTTAAACTCAGGTGCCGCAGAAGCATTAATTTTTGATAGCCTAAAAGAATTAGGAGAAGAAAAAAGTTATAAAAAAATCTGGGGTCAGCTGGCATTTGTAATGTCTATAGCACAAGGAACAGCTGTACTATTAGGTGGAGTGTTATCAGACGTTAGTTTCTTGTATGCATATATTTTAGGAATTATTGTACAAACGATAGCTTTGTTGGTATCCTTTAATTTCAACGAACCAACCGTTACTTGCCTGCAAGGTTATGATAATTTAAAAGTAGAAAATGCATTCGCTAATCAAGTAATAACAAGCATAAATGTTCTAAAGGTAAGAAAGTGTGTTTTATATATAATTTTATTTTCAGCCTTGGTGGGAAGTCTTCAAACTACGGTGTTTTTCTATAGTCAGCAGTATTTTTCGAATTTAGGATATACAAAGACTTTAATAGCAGTTATATGTGGAATAGGAAGCCTTCTGGAAGCTCTAAGTTCGAAGTATGCATATAGATTGGAAGAACGGCTGAAGTTCAAAGGAATATTATTAACAGTCTCATCTATGAATATATTTGCATTAGTAGGTTTATCATTGTTTGAAGAATATTCTGTATTTTTTTATATTTTGACATGTATTACAGGAGGCGTGGCGTATGCCATTTTTAGTAATTATGTAAATATGGGCATACCATCAGAATACCGAGCTACAATTTTGTCATTTGACAGTCTTTGTTTCAGTGTCTTTATGATATGCGTTTTTCCTTTGTTTGGTTTTGCAGCAGAATATATTGGTTTTACTATAACCTTTGCAATAACGGCAGTATCTTATATTCCAGCAATGTTCTTTTTAATAAAGAAAATTGGAAAGTATAACAATATCGTCTAGCTGGATTTCGAATGATGTTTTAGCTTGTTAATGTGATAATAAGGGGTAATTTTTTTTACTTAGCACTTGACATGTAAATACATTTGCACTATTATTTATATAGTTATGATAACTATATATAATCGTTATCAATAAAGGAAGGACAATGATAAATAATTTAGAATTATACGAGTACAGCAAGGCGATGAGTGGAGTAAAATTAATTTTATGGGATGATTTGCCAGACTTTGCAATCTATTCTGACCAGTTGTTACAAATTGTTAGTGATGAATTATCTTTTATGCAATTAGGTGATGAAAAGCTTATTACTAAAAGCATGGTGAACAATTATGTAAAATGGGGAATGATGCCGAAACCTGTTAAGAAGAAGTATGAAAAAATGCATATTGTATATGTTATTGTTATTACAATTCTAAAACAGATACTCCCAATAACGAAAATTAAAGATGGAATCCAATTACAGGTTGCATTACAAGGTAATGAAAGGACGGCTTACAATTCTTTTTGTGAAGTATTTGAGGAGTCAATGCAAAAAGTATTTGCTCCAATTTCAGAAGAAAATAATCCCTATGTATTGGAGGAAAGAGAAATAAAATACGAAAAGCTTGCTATTTCTTCCATTACAACAGCATTATCTCACAAACTATTAACTGAAAAAATTATAGAAACAAAAATAAATAAAATTCAAATCTCGTCAAATCAAAAGGAGAAATATCATGAATGAAAACAAAATTGCAATATTGACAGATTCCTGCTCAGATGTGCCACTAAATTTATTGGAAAGATATCATATTTATGAGATGGCACTTTGTATCAATTACAAAGACAAATCTTATCGTGATAGAGTTGAGATTACACCTGATGAAGTATATGAGAATTTAAAAAACGAGATACCTCATACAAGTTTGCCAACTATGGGAGAAATGCACGAAACTATAAATAAAATTATAGCAGACGGATACAATCAAATAATCATTCCAGTAATTTCTTCTGGATTGAGCGGAACATGTAAAGCAATTGAAATGGTTTGCGAGGATTTTAAGGATATCAAAACAAAGGTTATAGATACAAAAAATATTGCCCTTGGTTCTGGATTTCTATCCATATATGCAGCACAATTAGTTGAAAAAAATTTAAACTTTGAAGAAATTGTTAAGAAAGTAGAAGGGAAAATCAAAGACTCAAATATTTATTATAGCTTACAAACCTTACAATATCTTGTAAAAGGCGGAAGATTAG
>DATESJ010000080.1:0-6696 GCA_035270885.1 Sedimentibacter sp.
GGGAAGTTCTATAACATCATCAATTGTTTTTTCTTCATCCCAAGTTGGCCAATCACCTTGATTTAACATGCCTCCAAATTCTTGCTCTATCCATATTTCTTCAGTAACATGAGGTGCTACAGGATTAAGCAAAGTAATGAACGCTTTTAATTCATCCTTCGTTATACTCCCGTCATTAAAAATTTCATTGACAAAACTCATCATGGCTGCAATTGCAGTATTATATTTCATTGCTTCATAATCTTCGCTGACTTTTTTAATTGTTTTATGCATTAAAGTTAAATGTTTTTGAGAGTATCCTTTTTCATCTGTAATCATTTCTTGCATTTTCCAGACTCTGTCTAAGAATCTTTTACAACCCTTTACGCTTGAATCATTCCAGATAGCATACTTTTCATAATCTCCAATAAACATAATATATGTTCTTAAGGTATCAGCTCCAAACTCATCAATTATATCATTAGGATTTACAACATTTCCTCTTGATTTAGACATCTTTTCACCGTCTGAGCCAAGAATCAAACCTTGTGCCGTACGTTTTGCATATGGCTCTGGGAAAGGTACAACACCTATGTCGTATAGGAATTTATGCCAGAATCTAGAGTAAATTAAATGTCTTGTAACATGCTCCATACCGCCGTTATACCAATCAACAGGTCCCCAATATTCAAATTTTTCCTTTGAGGCAATAGCGTCATTGTTACGAGGATCAATATATCTTAAGAAATACCATGAAGAACCTGCCCATTGAGGCATTGTATCTGTTTCTCTTTTAGCATCTTCACCACATACAGGACATTTTACATTAACCCATTCACTAATATTTGCTAATGGAGATTCTCCCGTATCTGTAGGGTGATAATGTTCAACATTAGGCAACAACAAAGGTAACTCTTCTTCCGGTACAGGAACCATACCGCAATGAGGACAATGAATTATAGGAATAGGCTCTCCCCAGTATCTTTGTCTGTTAAATGCCCAGTCCTTCATTTTGTAATTAACTTTTCTTTCACCTAATTTATTTTTTTCCAAATAATCAGTTATTTTTTCGATTGCTTCTTTAACTCTCAAGCCGTTAATCATACCTGAATTAATCAGTATTCCATCTTCAACATCTGTAAAGGCAGCTTCTTCTATATTTCCTCCGCCTATTACTTCAATTATTGGAATATTGAATTTCCTAGCAAATTCCCAGTCTCTATCATCATGGCCCGGAACACCCATAATTGCACCGGTTCCATATCCCATCATTACATAGTCTGCAATCCAAATTTGCACTTCTTCGCCGCTAACCGGATTAATAGCTTTCAATCCTTTAATTTCTACACCTGTTTTACTTTTAGCCAGCTGCACTCTTTCAAATTCAGTTTTCTTTTTTGATTCTTCTTGATAATTTTTTATTTCATCTAAATTGGTGATTTGCTTTTCATACTTTTTAATAAAAGGATGCTCAGGAGCCATTACCATAAAGGTAACCCCATACAAAGTATCCGGTCTTGTTGTAAATACTCTTAAATTGTCTTCAGTATCTTTTAATTTAAAATCAACTTCAGCACCATAAGAACGTCCTATCCAGTTTTCCTGTTCAAGTCTGATTCTTGGCAAATAATTAACGTCATTAAGCCCATCTAAAAGCTTATCTGCATATTCTCTTATTTTCAAAAACCAAACATCTTTTTCCATCTGCACTACTTCATTTCCACATCGGTCACATACACCATTTTGTGAATCCTCATTGGCAAGTACAACCTTGCAGCTGTTGCAAAAGTTTACATATGTTTTATCCTTGAATGCAAGATTGTGTTTAAACAACTGAAGAAATATCCATTGCGTCCATTTATAATAATTAGGGTCTGTTGTATCAACAGTTCTTGACCAATCAAAAGAATATCCCGCAGCCTTTAACTGAGAAGTAAACACCTTAATATTATCATCTGTAACTTTTCTTGGATGCTTGCCTGTTTGCATAGCATAATTTTCTGTTGGAAGGCCAAAGGCATCCCAGCCTATAGGGAACAATACATTGTATCCTTCTAATCTTCTTTTTCTTGATATTACTTCAAGAGAAGTGTATGCACGTATATGTCCTACATGCAGACCCACTCCTGACGGATATGGAAATTCCACAAGACCATAAAATTTCTTCTGGTCTATATTATCTTTTGCTTTAAAAGTTTCATTTTTCTCCCATATTCCTTGCCACTTCTTTTCAATGGCTTCTGGATTGTATGATTTCATTTTTTGCCTCCATATTATTCGATTTTAATACAAATAAAAATCTCCTTCCCTACTGGGACGAAGATTCCGCGGTACCACCCAAATTAAGCATTAAGCTTCACTCAATATTATAACGGTATAACCGTTTGAAACTACTATATTTCGCTTCAAATACTCCCGGACGAGTTCAGTTTCATCTAATACCGTCTCACACCACCCGACGGCTCTCTTGAATTGTTTGAAAACCTACTACTTCCAATCACAGTATTTTATTAACTTTTCATTCGATTATATCAAAACAAGTATTTTAATGCAATAAGAAATTATAAATCTTTACAAAAACTATTCGCTAATTTTTTTGTCACATCTATTTCTATGGCAGCATCTTTCGCTATGCAAATCTCCCTCACCGTCACAAAGTTTGTAATCTCCGCCTTCTATTCTTAAAACTTTGCCATTTACTAAAGATTCAGCTATTTTTTTTCTTGCTTCTTGATATATGCCCTGTACTGTTGTTCTTGCCACATGCATCTGGTTTGAACACTCTTCTTGTGAAAGACCTTCTAAATCTATTAATCTTATAGTTTCATATTCATCTATTGACATTATAACAAAATGTTCCTTTTCTACAGGAGAATCTAAAGGGCCAAATCTATTTACATCCGGTAAACAACAAACCTTTCTCCATTTTCTTGGTCTAGGCATTAAAACACCCCATTTCATTTTATATTTCTATTATATCTCGTTTGTTAAATAAGTCAACTGTCGACCCTTTGGGTACAATCCTTTTTCAGTGAACTCTTTCCAATCAATGATGATTCCCTGTTTCATGACACCATTTTGTAATTTCTGCTATGAGCTCAAAGGGTATTGGCTTGTTGTATGGAAACTGCACTGCCCCCTTGCTTGACTTATATGGTAATAAAGAGTCAGCAAAATACACTATTGCCTCATCGCCAGGATAGAGACCTATATGCTTTTTATGGGCAGCAAAATGGATTATATTATGCTTCTTCCTAAAAGTAGGCATAGACCAAGATATTCGTTCCTCCGCATCAGGAATTACAGCAAGAATTGTATTTCTTACCTGATGCAAAAGCTGCTGAACTTCCTCAGGTTGAGATAAAATATATTCATCAATTGTACTTGGTTTGTCACCACAAAAATGTGCTTGGTTATTATTATTAAACTCTCTTCCGCATTTTGGGCATTTCCACATTGTTTTACGCTCCTTTTATGTAATACTGCACTACATTTATATTTTTTATTTTACTATAATTTAAATGATTACACAACAATAAAAAAAGCAGCTAAGAAAGCTTAACTGCTCAACAATACTTATTGTAAAACTCTTGTAGCTCCGTAATAATAATTGGAAAAGTACCCTGTGTTCAAAGGACTTATTTTAACAGATTGTCCAGGTACGGGAGAATGAATGAAATTTCCATCACCTACATAAATTCCTACATGATTTAATCGATAAGAAGATGCGGAATATTTGAAATATACTAAATCACCAGGCATAAGCTGTGATTTGTCAACTCTTACTCCAATTGAATATTGATCTGTTGATGTTCTTGGCATTGTAATTCCGTAGTTAGACATTACATATTGAACATAGCCTGAACAGTCAAAACCTGCTGGAGAAGCCCCTCCAAATGCATATGGAGTACCAATATATGTTTTCGCATAATCCACAAGATCAATTCCTAAATTTTCTGAATCAGTCAATGTAGTATCAATAATTCTTATATATTCAGCACATACATAAGCAACATTTGATTCATAATTTATTTCATACCAACCTTCAATTTCCGACTGTATTTCAATTGTTGTCCCCAATGATAGTTTGTCCAATTTTTCTGTTTCTGTTGAAGGTCCGCTTCTAACATTTAATATGTCAACAGTAACTATTCCCTTTTTAACAGATGCTTCTTCCGAAATTTCCGTTAAATTTTCATCACCTAGATTTTCTGTTTTTGCTTGAATTTCTATCTGATTTTTTATTTCAGTAGTTTCTACCATATTTGGATCATTTAGCTCGGTTTCTACTTCTGTTGCAAATGCTGTAGTGCATAACATAGTTACTGCAAGCCCTGAAATTAAAAGAATTTTCATGATTTTCATATGTACAACCGCTATAATTAAAAATTATATTCCTTTTTCTGAAGTTGCTATTGTTTCTTATTCATCTCGGAAAACGATGTCTCGAAACAATATCTTTATAAGAATAGCAAATATCATAATATTTGTCAATGGAAACTTTTGTAACAAGGCATAAAAGCTTCTCAATTATAACTATAATTTTAAATTATTGACCCCACTTAAGGAGTCTTCTTTCACCTTCAAGACTTTTTATTTCAGTTATGTCCTGGCTTACTTCCAACACTCCTTTGTATATACCCTCTGAATCTCTTAATGAAAAATATTGAATCAAAATAATTTTTCCTTTGATATTAATCCAGAATTTTGCTGTGTCTTCTTTGCCATTTCTAAAACTCTCCACTATTTCTTCAACTATATGGACACTTTCAGGAGGATGGCAGTTATTTACACTTCTGCCTATAACAGCTGGAGAACGAGGGAAAATTCTGTCCTTAGGTCTTGTAAAATATCTTACATTATTATTTTCATCAACAAATGTCATATCAACAGGCAAGTTATTAAATATTAAAGCAATTTCATCAAATGTAAGTTGTCCAGTTTCAGTTTTAAAGAGAGAATTGCTAAATTCCTCTTTCGTAATTTTTTCATCATAAATATCGTCCTTGTCTTTATTCATAAAGGGGAAATTATATTCAAGACTTTGTTTATGAATTTCATACCAGTCTCTTTCTGATAATACTTCACTGGCTGCTGGAAATAAAATTAATTCTTCTTTTTTCTTCACTCCTAATATTCCAAAAAATAAATTTGCAATAGCCACATTTATTTGCTGTACTGATGAATTTTCGTCCTGCAGAATTTCCTTTGTTGCTTTTAACAAATTTCTAACCACATCATGGAGAGACCACATAATTTTTGTACCTTCGAATTTTGATGCTGACTTCTCCATATATGGAAATAATATATTTTCTTTTTTTAGATAATGATCGTTAAACTCATCAAGTTCAATTACCTTTTCAAGAATTTTAGCCTTTTTTATTTTTAAGTCATTTTCCTTTAACAGCTCTTTTATTTCATCTGTCTTTTTAACTAAGCCCTCATTTTCTAAATTCATATCTTTTAGAAAATTATCATTTTGGGGCATTTGCCACTTATGATTGGATAAACTTTTATAAAATGCATTTATTACTTTATCTAAAAATACTAAAATTTCTTTTGATTCACTTCCTTCATCCAACAGTGCTTTAAAAATTTCAAATGCTTCCTGAGGCTTTACACTTACTATATCATCTTTGTATTTATTATATAATTCGACACCGTTTTCATTAGATTGAAGTCCTTTTACGTATTCAACAAGCCTTGTTACTCTATTCATGTTTTCCCCCTCAAAGTTAAATTTTAAGATTATTTAATGTATAAATTCTAATATATTATAAAATAAATTTAACAATTAAACAACCCGATTTATGTAATAATCCTAAACAGTAATAATCTTCTATATAGAAAAGCACCAGACAATATAAAATGTCTTGGTGCTTACTAAATTATATAATATTTATTATTTATGTTCGCCGCATTCATCATGATGTTGGTGTTCATGACAAATTGAACCAGTTGATTTTAGATTACCTTTTAAATATTCTACAACAGCTGATTTTGCCTCTCCAGAGGCACCTGTTATTACTTCGATACCTTTATCATTGAATATTTCAACTGCTCCTCCGCCCATTCCTCCTGATATGATTACATTTACACCCATATCATTTAAAAAATTAGGAAGAAAACCTGGTTTATGTCCAGGATTTTTAACTGACTGGCTTTTTACTATTTCATTTCCTTCACTTTCATAAATGTTGAAATTTTCACAATGACCAAAATGTCCTGTTACCATTTCTTTTTCACTTGCAACTGCTATTTTCATTCTATTCCTCCATTTTTTCTAATATTTCTGCTATATTAACAAATAAATTATCACTATAAAGTTCAATCATTCCCTTATCACACATAGAAGCTATCTTAGGATCTATTGGAAGTTTTGCAATAACTTCTAAACCATGATTTGCTGCTGATTCCTCAATTTTGCTTTCTCCGAATATTTTATATTCCTTACTGCAGTCGGGACATTTAAAATATGACATATTTTCAACTATGCCAACAATTGGAATATTCATCATTTCAGCCATTTTTACTGCTTTTTCAACTATCATTGAAACCAATTCCTGCGGTGAAGTCACAACAATAATTCCATCAACTGGTATTGACTGAAATACAGTAAGGGGCACATCACCTGTTCCTGGAGGCATGTCAATAAACATAAAGTCTATATCTTTCCATATAACATCTGTCCAAAATTGTTTTACAGTGCCTGCAATT
>DATESJ010000081.1:0-9552 GCA_035270885.1 Sedimentibacter sp.
GGTCATATAGCTTTTGACGGTGAAGAGGTTGATGAAAACACAGAAATAATAAAGGACTTTTATTATGTTCAAGATTCTTTGTTTTTCCCATATCAGTATACATTAAACAAATTATTTCATTATGAAAAGTTAATGTATAAAAATATGTCTCAAGAGAAATTTGAATATTTACTTAAATACTTTAACATAGATAAAAATAAAGTATTAAACAAAATGTCTAAGGGTCAAAAAAAGCAGGCAGCTTTTATATTGTCAATAGCAGCTCAGCCCAAGTTATTGCTGCTTGATGAAATTGTAGATGGACTGGATGCAGTTATAAAAAGAAAATTTTGGGATGTTCTTATAAAAGAAGTTATTGATAATGAAATGACTGTTATGATTTCTTCTCATGACTTGAAGGAATTAGATAATATTTGCGATAAAGTGGGCATAATGCATGAAGGCAAAATTTTAAGAGAAGAAAACTTAGAAAAAATGAAAGAAGATATTAAAAGAGTTCAATTTGCTATTGAAGGTGAATTTGACCCTGAACAGTTAAAAGTCTTTAACATTTTACAAATTGTAAAAATAGGCAGTGTATTTATTTTAACCTTAACAGGAAACACAGATGAGCTTAAAAAATATTTAGAAAGTACATATACTCTTTTATTGTTTGATAAGCTGTCAATGAGTCTAGAAGAAATATTTATTACAGAATTAGGAGGTGTAGGTTATGGAAAAGAAAAATAACTTTATGCCAATGCTACTATATTCAATTAAAGAAAAACGAAATTGGGTGCTTTTATCAACAGTTATAATTTTTCTTACAACACTTGTTATACCATATATTTTAAGGGCTGACGAAGAAGCATTTATAATGTTTGGAATAGTTGAATTATTTATTTTAGTTTTTATAAACTGTTTGGTTGATAACAGTTTTTTGCATAATGAATCAAAGTTAGCTTATTACAGGTCAAAACCGGTGCCTTTAAGAAATCAGATAATAATAAATATAGCAACTAATGCTGTATTCATGGTATATTTGCTGGTACTTATTGTTTTGTCGGTAGTTTTTCAGGGATTGAACCCTGAAATACTTGAAGTGTTCAAAATGCTTATACCATGGCTTTTGGCAATTATATTGCTATCATCTTTGTCTTCCATATTATCTGGCAATACATTGATGGCAGGAGCAATGACAATATTTAACTTTTGTTTGCCTCTGATTATTTTGTTGGTAACAATGTTTGTTTTCACAATATTAGAAAATACAGTAATTGGATTTAGTGCTGATGTTTTAAACGACTATTTTATCGACAATGTTTACAGACTTGATTATTTGTATTTCACAAGGTATGTAGATAATGAATCGATAGATCTGACATACTTACTTCTTTTACCAATTATTTTAATATTTATATCACTATTGATTAATAAATTTATAAAAAGACGTAAAAATGAGAATACAGGATTTATTGTATTTAGTGGATTTAAATATTTTGTAGCAGTACTTGCATGCTTGATAATACCTGCAGCTTTTTCAATAAGCTTATCACGATATACCAGCATTGCAAGCAGGTTGATTATTTCAGCTTTATTAGCAGTATTATCTTATTATATAATAATAGCATTTATTGAGAAATCATTTAGGATATCAAAATCATCCATAAAGGTTTTCTTAGTAAGTATGGTTTTATTTACAGCTGTAACAGGAAGTACTGTGGCTATTGCAAATCAGTATAAAAATTTGGTACCAAACCCTCAAGATGTTCGGATGGCATATGTAGGTAATCAAAGATGGACAGTTAATGAAGTTAACAGATATTTAAAGTACAATTATGAAAATATGGGCTTCTCCGAATGGAAAAGAAACCGTGGCATGATAATTTATGAGGAAATAGATAATATTGAGAATATTACAGAACTGCACAAGGAAATTTTAGAGGACCAAACATTTTATCATCAGTCAAATTATTATGGTATGAATAACTTTGTTATAGCTTACTGGATGAAGGATGGAAGTACAATCATAAGAGATTATAAATTAAGTCCAGTAGATAAATTTACAAAAGAACAAGAAGTTAAAAATGAAATATCAAATAAACTTTTAAATTCCAGCGATTTCAAATGGCAGAAATTCTATTATCTTTACGATGAGGAATATTACAGCGGAAGAAATTTGTATGCTAATTTAAAGAAAGTTAATGACTATAATACCATTTATGAGAATGTAAAATTAAGCGATTTAAGAAATGTATTGACAAAAGATATAGACAATTTATTTGTTGAGAAAGATATGGCTTTTATTGAGTTGTTATTGAATTATAACGCTCAACACGAGAAAGAAACTATGTTTAATGAACAAGGTTATTTATTAGAAATATATGAAAAAATATCAAATGCTGATGTAAATTATTTAGGCGAAATATATTTAAGCAATGATTTCGTAAATACCTTGCAGTATTTCAAATAAGAACCAACCACGGACCAACCACGGGGACGGTTCCACTGGCAGGTCATCTGCCACCGGAACCGTCCCCGTGGCTGTTTTATTTTTTTGCAATTATAACATTGTCATTATGCACTATTTTTACGGGATTGTTTTCACCTTCAACTATAACATTTCTTGCCTTTACGTCGGTAAGTTCAACTGATTTAACATTTTTAGCCGAAATTACAATGTCCCCAAGAACTACTACATTTTTTATGTAAACATTACCGTTTCCTACAGAATCTAAAATATTTAAATTACCTACCACAACAGCACTGCTGTAAGATTCATTGTAATTTGTAATATTAAATCCATATTCAATATTCTCATTATCAACTATTTCAAAAATAATTTTTACTGCTTCCCCACGGGTTAATGCCTTTGAAGGCATGTAGGTTTTGTCAGGATAACCTAATATGTATCCTTTGTTGTAAACAGTGTTGACACTTGTCTTTGCCCATTCCTGAATACTATTGTAATCATTTAAAAATGTAGCACCTTCACCGTCAATATTTCCTGTTGTAATAGCACCTGCAACAACTTTTGACACTTCTTCACGTTTAATAGGATTGTTAGGTCTAAAGGTGTTGTTTTCATATCCAGAGAAAAACCCTGCAGCTACAGATTTTTGAATTTCCTTATAAAACCAATCACTTTCTTTTACATCGGAAAAGTTTAATTTTTCGGATATATTAATTTGCATTGCCTTGTTTAGCATTGTCGAAAACTCAGCTCTTGTAATAGTATTGTCCGGTTTGAATGTTCCATCTTCATATCCTGATACAAAACCTAAATTAACCGCATCTTTAATCCATTCTTTAGCCCAATGGTCGGCAATGTCTGAAAATACAATAGCTACTGCTTTTACATTATTATCATCTACATTAGTTTCATTATTTTCTGTATTATCTACATCTTCTGAGCTAACAGGGTTTTTTGTATTATCAACATCTTCTGTATTATCTATATCTTCTGTGTTATCTATTATTGTAGTATCATCGATAATATCATCGATAATATTGGCGTAAGCCACTACATTCATGTTTATTGTCAATACAGCACAAAGCCCAAAGGCTGCTAACTTTTTAATTATATTTTTCATAATATCTCCTTCTCTCATACATTAGACTTAATTTAATGATGATTTGTTCCAACTTTTATTTATTCTATATTTTTTAAGCATAAAAGTAAAGAGGTAATAATAGACAAGCTTAAAAGGGACATAAGTATTGACTAAATTGCTAAATATAAACTATAATTAGAGTAAATAAAACAGGAAAATACTATGGATGAATTATATATGAAGGAAGCCTTGAAAGAGGCATACAAGGCATATGAAATAAACGAGGTACCAATTGGTGCTGTAATAGTGAGAAATGGAGAAATTGTAGGTAGAGGTTTCAATCAAAAGGAAACATTAAAGGATGCTACTCTACATTCTGAAATAACAGCTATAAAAGATGCATGCAAAAAATTGGGTGGGTGGCGTCTACCTGGATGTACCATGTATGTAACCTTAGAGCCCTGCCCTATGTGTGCAGGTGCAATAGTAAATTCAAGAATTGAAAAGCTGGTAATAGGAACAAAAGACTTGAAAACCGGTGCATGCGGATCGGTTTTAGATATTACTAACAATCAGCATTTAAACCATCAGCCTGAGGTCAAGTTTGGTGTATTGGAGGAAGAATGCTCAAATATATTAAAGGACTTTTTCATACAGCTTCGAAAAAATAGAAAGCGGGAGGAAACAATGGAAAGATACCCAGTTTTAGAATTTAATTTGAAAAAATTATATAACAATACTAAAATTGTTACAAGATTATGTGAGGATAATGGCATTAAAGTTGCCGGCATTATTAAGGGATTCGGAGGAATAGAAGAAGGTGCCGAAGAAATGGCCAAGGGCGGTTGCTATCAAATAGGCAGTTCAAGAATTGAGCAGCTTAAATCCCTTAAGGAGCGAGGAATGGAAGTACCTTTGCTTTTAGTAAGAATACCTATGATGTGTGAAATTGAAGATGTTGTTAAATACAGTGACTTATGTTTGGTTTCAGAAAAAGAAACTTTAAATTTATTAAATAAAGAAGCAAAAAATCAAAATAAAATATACGGCGTTGTGCTTATGTATGATTTAGGTGATTTAAGAGAAGGGGTATTCAGTAAAGAAGAATTAATTCAATTAGCAGAATATGTGGAATATGAATTACCGAATTTATATTTAGAAGGTGTGGGCTCTAACTTAAGCTGTTATGGTTCAGTTGCACCGGCTACAGAAAATTTAAATCAATTAGGTAATGCTGCCAGAGAAATTGAAGAAAATCTAAAGAGAAAACTAAATATAGTATCCGGAGGTGGAACAACTACACTACCCCTTATGGTAGGTGGTGGAGTTCCAGAAAAAATAAATCACCTTCGTATAGGAGAAGGTATTAATAACACTCAAGATCTACCTTTATACTGGGATACAAATATTGAGGGCTTGGATCCGGATGTATTTATCCTTAAGGCTCAAATTGTAGAGCTGAATGAAAAGCCAACTCATCCTATAGGTCAATTAATGGTTAATGCTTTTGGAGACCTTCCCCACTATGACGATAGAGGAATAAGAAAAAGAGCGATTGTAGCACTTGGAAATCAGGATTTAGGAGATTCATCAAGGATAATTCCTAAAGATAAAGATATAAGCGTTTTGGGAGCCAGCAGCGACCATACTATATTGGATATTCATGATAGTAAGACAGAGTATAAGTTAGGAGATATTGTTGAATTTAATATTTTATACCAAGCTATGCTAATGACAACGCTATCTGATTATATACATAAGAAAATAGTCAAATAAAGTGTTTATAATTAAAATAAAGGAGGTGGATTTATGCCTATTATTCAAGTTGAAATGTTAAAGGGAAGAACCCTTGAACAAAAAAGAGAAATGGTTAAAGAAGTAACAGAAGCTGTATCAAGAACTGCTAATTGTCCAAAGGAAGCTGTAAAAATTATAATAAGAGAAATGGATTTTGAAAATTTCTCAGAAGCAGGAGTACTTAGAAGCGATAAAAAATAGTATAATCTAACCCTATTTATTTAAGGAATGGGGACATACCTCTAAAGTATGGATAGTATACAGGTATGTCCCAAAAAATAATTGTCTAAAAAAGGGCGGTAGGTCAACCGCATATATTCTTATTTTTTTCTTAAGGATTCAAATAGAGGAAAGAGAATTGATGCTACCAACCCGCCTGAAAATCCATTATTGTAAAGGTTTGTACCACCATGAACCCATCCGATATTCATTACTACTGACAGGTGAAGAAAGCCTGCCAAAACACCTGCATAAAAGCCATAGCTACCGGCAATTGGTGCTAAAGTAGTTCCAAATATTCCTGCAATTATAGCTGGTGTAGACTGAATGTCCCACACCTTGAAAACTCCTCCAAAGAAAACTCCAACCATTATGGGTATAGAATTGCTAGGATGATTTCCAAATGCTGAGAAACCAACAACAGTAAGAATCCCCCCTATTATTGGCCCGTTAAAAACTCCACTTGTAAAAAAAACAAAAAACATGCATATTAAACCCATTATACCCATGTTGATAAAGGTTAGTCCATATCCTATTAATTCAGTGTAATCAGTTTTAAGTTTGCCGGAATACTTGAATATTCTACCATAACCTTTAAATGATTTTTGATTTTTATAATATCCTATTATTATTAATAAAATAAAATATAAAAATAAAAAGTTACGGAAAAATATATGATATTTAACAGAAAGTATAAGCTGTGGATTAATGTTTACACCAAAACTTTTTAATAATGAATTAATCAAAATTCCTATAAAACCTGCAGTAAATCCTATATTGTAAAGGTTGTAGCCGTCATGGAGTTTCGCCATATTCTGAGATAAAGGTACAATAATAAATATTCCAATAATTCCAAAAATAAATCCTATTAAAACACCTGAATATATGGGTAAGCCAGAAGAGAAAGCTATTTGACTAACTGATGGTGAAAGGCAGGTTGAAAACATAATTGTTACAAAAATTTCCCTATATGAAATTTTATGAAACTTGTAGTAAATAAAACCACCCAAGTATGTTGGCAATATATTAAAGATTGTTTTTCCAAAAAAAGAGAATCCTGTTAAGGTGAAAATTGCAGCTATGACCGGTCCATCAACCTTTAAATCTAATTTATAAATTATAAAAATATTTATAAGAGAAATAATTGAAACATTAAATAATGTTGCACTAAAACCTCCAATTTCTAAATAATCAGTAATAAGGACGTCTTGTGATAAAATTATATTACGTAGACCAGAAAAAATATTTGTAGGTGTGTCTGAAATAAATGCAAAAATTAAAAAAGCAAGGGGTATTACAGAGAGAAATAATAAATAAGCATTATTGCCTAAAACAATAAACTCTTTCTTCCCAGTGAAGTCCTTCAAAAAACACCTCCAATTATGCGTAATAAAAACGTTTTACCTATTTTAACATACCGACAAATAATGTTCAATATTTAATTTTTTGATTTTATCACTTTATAATCATTTGAAAACAAACTTTCTCATGCTTTGATCTATCCTGAAATTTTTATTGGTAGTAACCACTGCCCAGTAGCATTAATCACAAAATAATCGTTGCTTATTAGTATTCATTAAGTTATAATTATCATAATTAAATATAAACTGCATCAATATAATGTGGATAATATGGATCCAAAGTTTCTACCAAACGACCGTAAATTGTTTGACTATTGATATTATTATTCTATTGGTGCGATTAGTTTTATACTTTTCGCATTTTTTGTTGAATTTGATGCAATGTTTATATCACACTTAGGAGGATATAATGAAAAAGTTATTAAGCATTGTTTTAATACTATTGTTAACACTTACAATTTTGACAGCATGCGGTTCTAATGGACAGCCGGCTGGCAATGATCCAAAGCAAGGGGAATCTTCAAATGAAGATATTAAGGTTGGAGTAATTCATATTGGAAATCCTGCAGACGGTTCAGGTTATACATTTGCCCACGACCAGGGAATAGTAGATATGCAAAAATCACTTGGACTTAGTGAAAGCCAAATAATTCGTAAAAATAATGTGAATGATACAGACCCTACAGCTACTGAAACAGCAATACTTGAATGTATTGAAGAAGGAGCAAATATAATTTTCGGTACAAGCTGGGGATACATGGATACAATGGAAGCATTGGCTGATGAATATCCTGAAGTAATTTTTTCACATGGTTCAGGATATAAAAGCAATGACAAAAACTTTAATAACTATTTCGGAAGAATTTATCAGGCAAGATTCTTAACTGGAATTGCAGCTGGATTAAAAACAGAAAGTAATATTGTAGGATATGTTGCAGCAATGGGTAAAGATAATTCAGAGGTTACAGGAGGCCTAAATGCATTTGCAATGGGAGTATATTCAGTTAACCCTGATGCAAAAGTTTATGTAAAGGTTACAAATAGCTGGTATTCACCTGAAGAAGAAACAAATGCAGCAAAAGCATTGTTGGCTGAAGGCTGTGATGTAATAGCTCAGCACTGCGACACCCCTAACCCTCAGTTAGAAGCAGAGAAAGCAGGAGCTTTTGGTATAGGTTACAATTCAGATATGTCTAAGGATGCACCAAAGGCTACAATAACATCAGCAGTATGGAATTGGGGAGCTTATTATACATGGGCTGTAGAACAGGTTATTGATGGAACATGGAGTAATGAAAATTATTATGGCGGAATGAAAGAAGGAATGATTGCTATTTCACCCCTTAATGAAGCTGTAGCTACAAATGATACTGCAGAAAAAATCCAAGAAGCAGAAAAGTCTATAATGGATGGCACTTTCAATGTTTTTGATGGTGTAATCGAAACAAATGATGGCTCAACAGTTGGAGAAGAAGGAAAAACATTAGATGATGCGACTATTACTGGTGGAATCAATTGGTATTTCAAAACAGTAGAGGAAAAATAGTTTTTTATGGGGGTTGGTATTTCCGACCCCTTAAATAGGAGTTTTTTATGCTAAAGACAAATGAATCAAATTATGCAATAGAGCTTAAAGGAATCAAAAAATCCTTTGGTAAAGTAATTGCAAACGAAAATGTTAATTTAAATATTAATTATGGTGAAATTATTGCTCTGCTTGGAGAAAATGGCTCTGGTAAAACTACATTGATGAATATTTTATCCGGCATTTATTATGCTGATGAAGGTACAATATCAATTGATGGAAAATTAGCCTCTATAACTAATCCAAATGAAGCAATAAATTTAGGAATTGGAATGATTCATCAGCACTATAAATTAGTTGAAGTATTTAGTGCTATGGACAATATTGTGGTAGGCACAAAAGGAAGTTATGTAAAACCAAGTATTTTAAAAGAAGAAATATTAGAAATGAGCAATAAATTTGGTCTTGAAATAGAGCCAGACAAAAAAATATACAATATGTCTGTAAGTGAAAAGCAGACAGTGGAAATAATGAAGGTATTATACAGAGGAGCAAAGATTTTAATTTTGGATGAGCCTACTTCTGTTCTTACCCCACAAGAAACAGAAAAACTATTTACAATATTACGTAAGATGAAAGAACAGGGAAATGCTATTATTATAATTACACATAAGCTTCATGAAGTTTTATCTATCAGCGACAAAGTTGCAATACTACGAAAAGGACAAGTTATTGATACAGTTAAAACATCTGAAACAAATGAGAAACAACTTACAGAACTTATGGTAGGAAGACCTATCAATCTTAAAATTAACCGTCCTGAAACAAAGAACAGAAAAACTATATTAAAAGTTGTTGACCTTTCTGTTGTTAATGAAGATGGTACAAAAGGGTTAGACGATATTAACTTTAAACTAAAAAGCGGAGAAATATTAGGCGTAGCAGGTGTTGCAGGCAGCGGGCAAAAAGAATTATGCGAAACAATTGCAGGATTAATGAATGCAAAAACAGGAGCTGTTTTATATAACAAAGAAAATATTATAGGGAAAACTCCCGATGAAATTATAAAATTAGGAATTAGTATGAGTTTTGTGCCTGAGGATAGATTAGGTATGGG
>DATESJ010000082.1:0-9564 GCA_035270885.1 Sedimentibacter sp.
TTTATTACATCTCTCATTCTCTGAGATCCTGCTTCAGGTGCAAAAGTAAGCCCGGATTTTCTAACTTCCTGCAATCTTTCAATAATCTCAAAGTTCATTGAATCAAGTCTTAGAGAAGGTAGTGAAAGACTTATATTTTGATTTTCATACATGTCTAATAATTGTAGTGTCAAATCAGGTAGGCATGAGTAATCTCCGGAACTAAGTGAAGTTAATGATATTTCATCATGACCAGTTGATTTAATGAGGGTTTCTGCCTGTTTTACAAGTGTGTTTGCTTCCTTTTCCCGAACAGGTCTATAAACCATTCCTGCCTGGCAGAAACGACATCCCCTTGTACAACCTCTAAATAATTCTAATACAACTCTGTCATGTACAACATCAATATAGGGCAAAATACTTTTTTCAGGGTAAAAGCTTTTGTCTAAATCCTTAATAATTGTCTTTTTTACTATTTCTTTGGCATTTTCATTTAGTAGTTTTCTTTCTTTGATAGTACCGTCCTCATTATATACTTCTTCATAAAACTGCGGAACGTAAATACCATCTAATGCTGCTGCCTTTTCAAGAAATTTTATTTTATTAAAACCATTTTTCTTTTCTTCATTATATAAGTTTAAAAGTACCGGCAAAAGTTCTTCTGTTTCACCAACTGTAAACAAATCTATAATTTCATGCAGTGGCTCCGGATTGTAAACACAAGGACCTCCGGCGATTACTATAGGCATGTCATTATCTCTATCTTTAGATTTAATTGGTATGCCACCTAAATTAAGCATGTTTAAAACATTAGTGTAGCTCATTTCATACTGAAGAGTGAAACCAACAAAATCAAAGGCTGTTAATTCATCCTTACTTTCAAGACCATACAAAGGTATGTTGTTTTGGCGCATTACTTCTTCCATATCTGTCCATGGAGCAAACACCCTTTCACACCATACATTTTCCATACTGTTCATTAAATGATACAAAATATGAAGTCCTGTATGAGACATTCCCACTTCATAAGTATCTGGGAATGCAAATGCAAATCTGATATCTATGTCTCTGTCTTTTACAACAGAATTTAGCTCACTTCCCACATATCTTGCAGGTTTTTCAACACTAAGGAGCTTTCTTTCAAGTTTTCTTAAATCTATCATATTCTTCCTTTCTTTCTATAAAACAAAAAATAAATCCTTAAATTCTATGATATTTTAACACAATCAAATATAATTGACAACTTTTAATTATTTTTATAGCTATTTGTTTAACTCAAAAAAACTCAATTATGCATAAACCAATATAACTATCAAAATAGTTACACTTTGTTGGGAAAATAATTTTCTGTCTTATATTGAAAAAAACTCAAAAGTATTATAAGATTAAAACAAAAAAATAAAGAGAAGACAAGAATTTTGTGAGGTTATTATGAATTACGAAGAAGCAATTGGATTTATTCATTCTACATACAAATTTGGCTCAAAACTTGGTCTCGAAAGAATTAAAAGACTGATGGAGTTATTGGACAATCCGCAGAAGAGCTACAAAATCATTCATGTAGCAGGAACAAACGGCAAAGGCTCAACCTGCAGCTTAACCCATGAAGTATTAATAGATGCAGGTTATAAAACGGGCTTGTTCATAAGTCCCTTCTTAGAGGAATTCAACGAAAGAATTCAAATCAATAAAAAACCTATTGATAAGAAATCTATAGCTAGAATAACATCCTTAGTAAAAGAAAAAATAGATACTATGGTTTCTGAAGGATATGATCATCCCACTGAATTTGAGCTTGTAACAGCAATTGGTTTTAAATATTTCCAAGAAGAGAATATAGATTTTTTAGTTCTTGAAGTAGGATTAGGAGGAAGATTTGACGCAACCAATATAATAGAAAATCCATTAGTTTCTGTAATTACTTCCATAAGCTATGACCATATGGATTATTTAGGTGACACCTTGGAAAAAATAGCTTTTGAAAAGGCAGGCATAATTAAGGAAAATACTAATGTTGTTATTTATCCACAGGCAGAAAATATAACAAATGTTATAAAGGATGTAGCTGTACAAAGAAATGCAAAAGTCTATGAAGCAAAGACTTATAATATTGAAAAAATCAAATCAGATATTACAGGACAATGTTTTAAATATTCAAAAAATGATGTCTTTGATTTGCCTGAAGTAAAAATAAATCTATTAGGTGAACATCAACTTTTAAATGCACTTACTGCCCTATTGACCTTAGAGCTTATAAAAAAAGAAGGCTACAAGATAAGTTCTGAAAATATTATAAATGGTTTTTCAAATTGTAGATTTGCTGGCAGATTTGAAATTATAAACAAAAACCCCTCTATCATTCTTGACGGAGGACATAATATTGATGGTGTAAACCAATTTGTAAATACCATTAAAGAATACTATAAAGATAAAAAAATAATACTTTTCTTTGGTATACTTAAGGACAAAAATCCTGATGAAGTGTTGGAGTTGTTACTACCTGTTTCTAAAGAAATTTACACCTTAACACCTTACAGTCCAAGAGCTTTAAAGGCAAAAGAGTTAGCTGTCTTGGTAGAAAAGCATTCAAATATAAAAGTAACACCTTTGGAAAATGAAGAGATACTTTTTCTTTTAAAAAACGCAGACAAAGAAGAAATAATAGCCTTTGTGGGATCCTTATACATGATAGGAAGCGTTAGAACATTATTAAGAAACAACAATTGTTCTAATAATATTTAATAACCAAAAGAGGTCCCTAAAACTTAGCGACCTCTTGTTTTATTTTATAAATTAAAAATCTATCAGCCCTAAGCTGATTTTTAGGCAATCATCAACCTCGCCCATGAGGTTTTTGTCAAAGCGTCCTATTTTCTCTTTAAGTCTTTTTTTGTCTATTGTTCGAATTTGTTCAAGCAAAACAACAGAATCCTTAGGAAGACTGAAATCCTCGGAGCTTATTTCAATATGAGTAGGCAACTTGGCCTTGTTAATTTGAGATGTAATTGCAGATACAATCACTGTAGGACTGTATCTATTCCCAATATCATTTTGTACAATCAGCACCGGTCTTACTCCTCCCTGTTCAGAACCAATTACAGGACTCAGATCGGCGTAGTATACATCTCCTCTTTTAACAATCAAACTATTCACTTCCTAATAATTTAGTTTCATAGCTCAAAAAATCCTCGTAGTCCCCTTCTGAGTATTCTTCAGTAATGCTCTTATTGATTTTGCTCATTTCCAGATAACCGGCTTTCATTTTGTTGCGAATTTCAAGTTTTCTTTTTTCAATTAAATAAAACCTTATTGATTTTCTAATAAAGTCACTTCTGTTTGTTTCTTCTTCTTTTACGGCATTATCCAATTCCCTTAATAAGTTTTCAGGGATTGAAATTAGTATTTTCTTATTTTCAGCCAAGACACACACCTCGCATTTGCACACTTTTAACTTTCTTATTTTATCACACTAAGCATATTAGTTGTATGGTAACATTTGTATTATTCGTAAATTATTATTAATATTATTCCTCAATATTTAATTTTTCATACTGTATAGCTTTTACCAATTTTTCGTTTTTATAAATAAAAATGGACTCTGGAAGCAGGTTTTCTTTGCTAAAATTCAAAACGTGCTTGTATGTTCCGTCAAAATAAATCAATTCTTTAGGCATTTCTTCCAATATATCAAATTTTCCAAAATCATAATCATGAAACAGTTGCCCAGCTAATTGAAAATTCTCAATAGTTACACTGCTATCAGGAAATTTATCATTAGTTAATATGCATCTGTTTCCCGAAACTACAGCATAGTTCCAAGCTCCATTTTCAGTCTCTGCCCTTATGCTATAATTACCTTCTCTTCTAATTACATTTACCCTATAATCATTTTCTGTGTTATCTGTATACACTTTCATAAACGCTTCACCTGTATAATTAACAGGCAAAACAAAGGGGTTATCATTAGCAGTGCAACCGCTTAATACAATTATAGAAATTAAACAAAGCATTATAAACTTCATATAAAAACCTGCTTCCTCTTCCACTTTTCTCTTCCTATTATATGATGAAATTTATTAATTTATGCTTTGAATCATTCCCATTCACATTATTACTCTGCTACACACTGAGCAATTGCCAAATCATTTGTATGTGATATAGAAATATGAATGACATTAATATTAAGTTCCTCTGCTCTTTTTAATGCATTATTTAATAACTCTACATATGGTTTTCCCTTTTCATCCTTTAATATTTCAATATCGCAAGCACCAAAGTTCGAAAACCCTGTTCCAAGACATTTAGCAACAGCTTCTTTTGCGGCAAACATTCCAGCAGCCGTTTCAGGATTGAATTTCCTTGACTTTAGATATTCCAATTCTCTGCTTGAATATATTTTTTGAAGGAAACGCTGGTTTTCTAAATTATTTTTTATTCTTACAACTTCTGTTAAATCTATTCCAGTACCTTTAATCATTATCCCACCTCTTTAAAAAAATTAATTGACAAAGAGCTTTTTGTATATAATAATTATAATACATGTTTATTAACAACTCAATTCTTATTAATTAACATATTTTACAATAAAGGAGTCAAATATGAATAACGTAACAGTAGTATCTCATCCGTTGATCCAACACAAGATGACTATGCTTAGAGACAAAAACACATCTTCAAAAGATTTCAGAGAGTTAGTAAGAGAAATTGCCATGCTTATGGCATATGAAGTAACAAGAGAACTTCCTCTCAAAGATATTGATATAGAAACACCTATAACAAAAACTACAGGCAAAACATTGGCTGGACAAGACATTGCAATAGTTCCTGTTTTAAGAGCGGGACTGGGAATGGTAGATGGAATGCTTGATTTAATTCCAAATGCTAAAATAGGCCATATTGGTTTATATAGGAACGAAGAAACATTAGAGCCAGTTGAATACTACTGCAAGCTTCCATCAGATATTGAACATAGATTGGTTATTATAACAGAACCTATGCTATCTACAGGAGGTTCAATGATAGGTGCATTATCAATGCTAAAAAAACGAGGAGCTAAAAAAATAAAATCAATTCACTTGGTATGTGCTCCAGAAGGTTTGAAAAGAGTTACAGAAGCTCATCCTGACGTTGAAATATACACCGCAAGTATTGATGAAAAATACAATGAAATTGGCTACATCGTACCAGGATTAGGAGATGCTGGAGACAGACTATTCGGCACAAAATAAAGATGCGGCCCATGGAGAAGATATGAGACATATATTTGTTGTCAACCCTATAGCCGGCAATGGCAATTATCAGCAAGAAATTGCCAACAATATACAATCCCTCTTTAAGGATAAGAAAATTTCATATGAAATTTATTATACTAAATTTAAAGGCGATGCATACGAGTATATTAAAAACAAAAGCCAGGACTTAATACCAACAGTTTTTTATGCTTGTGGCGGAGATGGAACTCTCCATGAAGTAGTTAATGCAGCATATAATTTTAACCATATAAATGTTGGAGTAATCCCCTGCGGCTCTGGAAATGATTTTGTTAAAAACTTTAATAATTCAGAAAACTTTGTCAATGTTGAATCTCAACTAAATGGACAACAAATAAAGATTGACCTTATTAAAGTTAATGACAGGTATGCTTCATCAGTATGTAATATAGGATTAGATGCAGATGCAGCATTCAATATGCATAAATTCAAGAAATTTCCCTTTTTAAACGGTTCAAGCCGATATATCTTATCTGTTTTATATTGTTTGTTCAAAAAATTAGGCAAAGAATTAGATGTTACAATCGACAATAGCTATAATATGCATGATTCGTATTTAATTGGTGTAATGGCAAACGGGCATTCTTATGGAGGCGGATATAAATGTGCTCCCTTAGCGATGATCAACGATGGAATTATTGATCTTTGCTTTGTAAAAAAGATATCAAGATTGCAAATATTAAGCCTATTAAGTGTTTATAAAGTAGGAGAGCATCTGACTAATGAAAAGATTAAGAAGTTTATAACATATAAAAAATGTAAAACTTTAAAAATCACAAGTAAAGAACCCATAAACTTATGTATGGACGGAGATAGTTTTATTTATGATGATGTAGAATTAAGTATAGTACCTCAAGCATTAAACTTCTGGCTTCCAAAAGGAGCAGAAGTTCAAAGTGTAAGGTTAAAAGAAACAGTAAGTTAGATGAAATCAGCCACGGGGACGGTTCCATTGGCAGGTCAAAGACCTGCCAGCGGAACCGTCCCCGTGGCTTGCTTGTATTTAGTTGAATAACAATCTTTCTGTTAAGCTTTCGTTTTTCATTATTGTACTAACAACAATAGTTCCCAATAAGGTTACAACAGCAAATTCGCCTAATGCTACATATAATGCATTTGCCCAAAATGGCGTATTAAACAAATATGTTAATTCCATTCCAACCAATAAAGCATTTGATATAACAGGTCCAAAACTTGCAATAAGCAAGGACTTTTTGTTGTAAGGCAATATCTTTCTAAGCCATGTAATATACATTATGGCTAAAAATGTTGCAAATGAGCCTGCAACCACATCTATTACTCCCAAAGGACTTGCTATATTTGCTAATATACAGCCTAAAATCAGTCCAAGACCGTATTTAGGTTCTATAAAAGCAAAGAGAACTAGAACTTCAGAAACCCTAAACTGAACCTCTCCATAGCTCATAAATGCAAATACATAGGTAAGAGCTGCATAAGAAGCAGCTATAAGTGCAGTGCGGGTTATAAATTGTATATTGTTTTTTTTCATTAAAAAAACTCCTTTCGAATAAATTCTCGGAGTCACTAAAAAAATCTTGATTTTTAAAGTGGGTGCCAAGAAAACACTTTGTCTCTGATATTTTATTATATTATATAATTAATTGTTTTTCAAGTACTATTTATTAACTTATGCTTAATTCTTCTCTTTCTATTTGCTTTTTAACTGCAATATTTAATTCTATACCTTCATTTCTAATCAGTATATAAGATGCCATACTTGCTAAAACATCTGATATAGGGTAGGATATCCAAACTCCTAAGGCTCCTAAGTTAAAGACTTTTACCATTATTATTGAAACAGGAATCATAATTATTAGCTGTCTTGAAATAGATATTAATATTGATGTCTTTGCCTTACCTAAAGCTTGGAAATAGGTAATTGATACATAGTAGATACTAATTACCGGAAATACTGCAATCATTATTCTAAAAGCTACAACTGCTTCAGCAATTATTACTGGATCTGTAACAAATATTCCTATTAATTGTTGTGCAAAAGCCAACATTAAAGCCCATATTATTAAAGAAGTTATGAATGCAAATTTAATTGTTTCATACATTATTCCTTTTAGTCTTCTGTAGTTTTTAGCCCCTGCATTGTAAGCTACAACAGGTTGCATTGCTACAGATATTCCTAGTATACAGATAAACAAGAACATATATACTTTTGAAATTACTCCTAAAACCACAATTCCTGAATCACCAACAGTAGATGCTAATAAGTTGTTCAATACTGCCATTAATATACCATCTTCAGCTTCAATTACAAAAGCTGAAATACCTACTGTAATAATGGATAATGCAACTTTTTTGTCTATTTCAAATTTAAAATTCATATTGTATTCTTTTGTAACTTTCCTATATTGATAGTAAGCATATGCAAAGCCTGCTATTTGCGAAATTGTTGTGGCTATTGCTGCTCCTTCAACGCCCATTCCTTGTTTTGTTACTAGAATAAAATCAAGTACAATATTTGTTATAGCACCTATACTAGTACTTATTATAGACATCTTAGGATTTCCTAAAGATATCATGACATGCGATATAAATAATGTCATACTTAAAAATACACTACCAAATATAACAAGGTACAAGTACTCTTTAGCTAAAGGTAATACATTTTCACTTGAACCTAACATTATTAGTATTTTATCTCCAAATAAGAGAACTGTAATTGTTAATAGTATCATTACTGAATAAGATAATGAAAATCCGTTCTTTAGTACTTTTCTTGCCTTTTCAAAATCGTGTTTACCATTACATCTTGAAAATGATGTTGAAGTTCCAACTGCAACCATAACTCCCAAGGCAACTATAATTCTTTGTATCGGAAACACTAGAACCAAGGCTGCTATTCCCTTAGGTCCTACCTCCCTACCAACAAATATTGTATCTACCATATTGTATAGCTCCGTAATTAAATATGATAAGATTATTGGTATAGAAAACTTTAATAGTATCTTACTTATACTTTCTTCTCCAAATAATTTATTATTGCCCATAATAGAACCTCCATTTATGACTTTATAATATCATTATGGAGATTTTAATTCATTCACTCAATTAGTCACTTTGAGGGACTATTTAAGTTTTTGACAAAAAAGTAATTTTTTAAAACCCTTAATTATATCCACCTTTATAATTGATTTTGTACACTATTCAAGGTAAGTAAAATAGCACCATTAGGCTTTATTGTAGATAATACATTAAACACATTGGACTTTTTTCCATAGTAAAACGATACATTAGGATGGACATATTCATCTAATAAAGTCCAATGAGTATTGTCTATTCTTTCAGGAGATCCTAAATAAATCCATTTATTATATATAGATCCATGGCTTTTATTTAAGTCATATTTTGTAATTTGGAAGTCACCTGCCATGTTGTAGATGTTTAAAGATATTTTCATAGATTTTAATTTATCCTGAGTCTTTTTAGCATTAATTGTTTCTTCTGTTACTTCTATAGGATTAAACATTAATATTTGGTAACCTTCTTCTGATTTTGTTACAACATACCCTTCTCCTCTATATATAACCTCTTCACCTAATAGTGATAAAAACTTATAAGCATAAAACTGCGGTTTGTTTAAATAATTCGATGTAAATAAGCCATTACCTCCAAAGAAGGTGTTATTAGTAAGATAAGTTTCTCTTGTGATTTCATCAACCATCTTTGGAACAATTCTCTTTTTTTCATTTGTATAGCTATAAAGTATAAAAGGCACCATATCCAATGTGTCATACAGTGGATTTATATCATCTTTTAAAAAATATGGATTTAAGTCTTTTATATCAAAATTTAGCCATTTTTCTACATCTATATCATAAATATTGGTAAAATTATTTATGAAGTCCTCAATTATGTGTTCTTCTACCCCTTCTTTGTTTATAATAGGAGTTAATTTCATCTTCTTTATAAGACCCAATATATTTTCAACTCTAGTCCAGTTTATAAATCTGTTGTTTTTGCCTCTGTATATGCCCATATCCGCAGAGAAAAGCCTATTGATTATACAATATTTAAACTTTATCTGACTTTGAATTTCTTTTAACATCTTAATGTTTTCTTCTTCTAATAATAATGAAATATCTCCTATATCTATAAGACCTGGCTTTTCAAACACATCTATAGGACTATTCTTTAAATCTATTTCTAGCTTTATAATTCTATTGTCATAATGATATCTTTCATACTGTTCAATGTATTGACTTACAAAAGTCAAGGCTTCACTTAATTCAAAATAGCTTATGTCCTTTAATTGTTCTAATTCTTCTCGGCTTACTTTATA
>DATESJ010000083.1:0-3900 GCA_035270885.1 Sedimentibacter sp.
GGCTTTACCTCCATAAAAAGCAAGGGAATAAAATTTTCTATCCCCTTGCTTTTTCCATTAGAAAAGACCGTTTCACTCATCATATTGACATCTTTTATTAATAAATGATACAATTATAAAAAATAAATGAGGTGGATTATGGTTTCGACAAGGTGGTTTCAGGGGCGTGACAATTTAGATGTTGTTCTGAATATTCGTAATGAGGTATTTTCTGTAGAAAATATCAAAGCAGAAATTACAGATTTTTATGATGATTTTGCTTTTAATGCGGTGTCATATGATGAAGACAATCCAGTTGGAACAGCAAGATTATTATTTAAAGAAGGTAAATATTTTATTGATATGCTTTGTGTTAAAAAGGAATTTAAAGGACTTAATTACGAGGATTTATTAATAAGGATGCTCATAAGAAAAGCAGTAACAATCGGTGCTGAAAAAACTTACATGGAAGCAGATAGCATGACAGAATTATTTGCAAATATAGGCTTTAAAGAAGTTTCTGCACAAAATGGTAAGGTATTGATGGTTAAAGAAGGAGATGTAGGTGGAAGTTGCTGTGGAGGATGTTCAAAAAATTAATTTAATTAAACTTGGACATGTTTTTATAAATTTTTTAATAGACAAAAACAATGGGTTGTTATATAATAAGTAATGCATCAAGTGTTATGACTCATTGGTCAAGTGGTCAAGACGCCACCCTCTCACGGTGGAATCAGGGGTTCGACTCCCCTATGGGTTATTAAGAAATGGATTGTCAAGGGGACGGGGTTATGTCATTATGTGACAACAACCCCGTCCCCTTGACATAAGTCCACGTACTTGGAGGAGAAAATGGATTATAAAAAACTATCAGAATTATTATTTCCGAATATAAAAAATACAATGGATTATTATGAAAATGAAAAGTATCCAAAGCGTAATTTACCTGAAGGAGCTAAAGTAACAAGATTAGCGCCAAGTCCAACAGGATTTATTCATTTAGGTAATCTTTATGGTGCATTTGTTGATGAGCGGTTAGCACATCAAAGCGGCGGTGTTTTTATGCTTAGAATTGAAGATACAGATGAAAAACGAAAAGTAGAAGGTGCAGTAGAAACTATAATTTCATCACTTGAATTCTTTGGCTTAAAATTCGACGAAGGTGCAGGAATTGAAGGAGAAAGCGGAAACTATGGACCATACTTTCAAAGCAAGAGAGCAGAAGTGTATCAATGCTTTGCTAAATACTTAGTTGAAATTGGAAGAGCATATCCTTGCTTTTGCTTAGAAGAAGAATTAGAAGAATTAAGAAATCAACAGACTAAAGAAAATGTAAATACAGGATATTACGGTAAATGGGCAAGGGACAGAGACTTATCTCTTGAGGAAGTTCAGGAACACTTAGACAATAAAGAGAAATTTGTAATAAGGTTTCGCTCTGAGGGAACAGAAGAAGGTACATTTGAAATAGATGATGCCATAAGAGGTCACTTATCAATTCATGAAAATTATCAGGATGTGGTAATTTTAAAAACAAACGGTATACCAACATATCATTTTGCTCATGTTGTTGATGACCGCTTAATGCGCATAACTCATGTGGTAAGAGGAGAAGAATGGCTTTCAACACTACCTATTCATTATGAAATATTTAAAACATTTGGTTGGGATACACCTATTTATTGTCATACAGCGCATTTAATGAAAATGGATGAAGGAGCTAAAAGAAAGCTTTCAAAAAGAAAAGATCCTGAATTAGGATTAGGTTATTACAAAGAATTAGGTTATCATCCTGCAGCTGTTAGGGAATACCTCCTTACTATTTTAAATTCAAATTTTGAAGAGTGGAGAATGGAAAATCCCGACAGTCCAATTGATGATTTTGAATTTACTTTGGAAAAAATGAGTAATTCAGGTGCCTTGTTTGATTTAGATAAATTAAATAATATTAGCAAAGATGTATTGTTAAAAATTCCTGCAGTAGAAATATATGAATTTTTGTCTAACTGGGCTAAGGAATATAAAACAGATGCTTCAGAACTTTTAGCTTCCAATAAAGATGAAGTAATTAAATTGTTATCTGTTGGAAGAGATGGTCAAAAGCCTCGTAAGGACTTAATGTATTGCGAACAAATATTGGATTTTATCAGCTATTACTTTGATGAATATTTCAAAATTGTTGACTCTTATCCTGAAAATATCAATGAAGATGAAGCAAAAAAGCTTCTTCAAGCTTATTTAAATACCTATGACCACAGTGATGACCAAAGTCAGTGGTTTGATAAAATAAGAGTTATATCACAAGAAAATGGATATGCAGCTAAACCAAAAGATTACAAGAAGAACCCTGATATGTACAAAGGTCATGTAGGAGATGTAAGTACAGTAATAAGAATTGCTCTTGTAGGTCGTGCCTCTTCACCAGACGTGTGGGAATTGCAGCAGATAATGGGAGAAGAAAAAGTAAGAAGAAGAATAGAGATTTAGTGAACAAATAACAAATAACAATGAACAGTGAACAGTTAATGAAAGGATTTGAGAATTCATACTCAAATCCTTTATTTTTTATTATGGCATAACGATGGATCTCAGTTTTATAAATTGGGTTTTGCATACCATGTTACCAAATCAATCTGAAAATATTAGCAGTTATAAAACAAACCAAAACTGCCATTGCAGTTGGAATCATAAATGCAGCAAAGGTCCATTTTAAACTGCCTGTTTCCTTTTTTATGGTCCATAAGGTTGTTGAGCAAGGCCAGTGTAGTAGAGAAAATAACATTACGTTTATAGCAGTTAATGCAGTCCAGCCGTTAGATATTAAAATTTGTCTTAAAGAAACAATACTTTCAAAATCTGTCAAAGTGCCTGTAGACATATATGCCATCAATAAAACCGGAATAACAATTTCATTTGCAGGAAAACCTGCTAGAAAAGCTATAAGTATAAATCCGTCAAGACCTATAATTTTTCCTAAAGGGTCTAAAAGATTGGCCATGTGAACCAAGATACTTAAATCTCCCACATAAATATTTGCCAGAAGCCAGGTAATTGCTCCAGCTGGTGCTGCAACAACTACGGCTCTAGATAATACAAATATAGTTCTATCAATAAGTGATGTGTAAATTATTCTTCCTACTTGAGGTGCTCTATAGGGAGGTAGCTCCAATGTAAATGTAGATGGAACACCTTTTAATAGTGTTTTGGATAATAAATAAGATAAAGCTAAAGTTGCAAATACACCCACCAGAACCATTAAGGTTATGAACAAGGCAGGTACGATACTGTCAAGAAATGATCCCGTAAATGCGAAAAAGGCTGATGACAATATTATAATCAGCGGGAATCTACCGTTGCAAGGAACTAAGTTATTAGTAATGATTGCAATTAATCTTTCCCTTGGAGAATCAATAATTCTACACCCTATAACTCCAGCTGCATTGCAGCCAAATCCCATACACATAGTAAGGCACATTTTCCCGTGAGCACATGCTTTTTTAAACATATGATCTAAATTAAATGCAACTCTTGGCAAATATCCCAAGTCCTCAAAAAGAGTGAACAGCGGAAAGAATATTGCCATAGGGGGAAGCATTACAGATACAACCCATGCAAGGCTCCGATACATTCCGTCTACAATTATCCCTCTTACAAAATCATTAACTCCCAAGCTTATAAAAATGTCATTTAATTTATATTGAAATCCAAACAATATATCACTTAAAACCTTTGAAGGTATGTTTGACCCTTGAATTGTAATCCAGAATATCAACCCTAACAAGGCAAGCATAATAGGTATTCCAAATTGTTTTGATGTAACAATATCATCAATTTTTTTATCTCTGTTAAGCTTTTTTATATCTTCCTTTACATACTTTTGCTTTAACTCATTGGCATAATTATAGTTTTGTTCTGAAATTT
>DATESJ010000084.1:0-9418 GCA_035270885.1 Sedimentibacter sp.
TATTATTATGCATATAAAGGAGTTAATAAAATGGCGGAAAAAAATATTAAAAAAGAAGTTAGAAAGAAAAAGAAAAAAGATGAAAAACCAACTTATGTACCAACAGAACCTTATATTAGACCAGTAACGTCTCAGCCTGAATTAGTTACTAAAAAGAAAAAGGGTGAATAGTTCATGAAGAAATGTGCCTCGGATAACACCGGACACGTTTTTTTTTATGTTTTAAAGCAAGGCAATTGGCACGAATTAAAAACACAGGTTGAATTAATCAAACTTATATATTATAATTAATTCATATAAATATACAATTTTGGGAAAACGTTTAACAATTTTAAGGAGTAGTGGGTATGATGAGGGCGTATAAAGATTTAATAGAAGAATCACACGAAAGATGCAGGAAGATTGGATTAAAAAAGGAACAAATATACAGCCGAAAGATAGTTGCTGATGCAAATTTTCAAGAGATATTGGTAAAGAACAGAAATATGATTATGACTGCACTTCCATTTATTGAAGAGTTAATAAAATTTACCAAAGGAAGTGATTTCTTTGCTTTTTTGACTGACAATGAAGGGTGCATTCTAATTGCATTGGGAGATGAAAAAATTCTTTCGGAAGCTTTTTCACTTAAAATGATACCGGGAGCATATATGAATGAAGAAAGTGTGGGAACAAATGCAATGTCATATGTTATAAAAACAGGAATTCCCGTACAGCTTACCGGCGAAGAACACTATATTGAAGCTTATAAAAGGTGGACATGTTCAGCAGCACCCATTAGGGACAAGCAAGGAAATATAATTGGAGTAATAGATTTGACCGGTTATACTAAAAATGTTCATCCTCATACATTAGGCATAGCTGTTGCAATAGCTAAAGCAATTGAAGAAGTTATAAAGTCCAAGGATCAAAACGAATACTGTATAATTAAAAATTTTCTCAATATTATTAGTGAAGCTATTATATTTACAGACGAACAAGGAAATATAAAGATGTATAATGATTTGGCTGCTGAAATGTTTGGGAAAGATAATAAATTAAAGGCAGATAATATTACTCAGTTAATAAGCGATTGGTATCAAATTAAAACTATGCTAAAAGATAATAAAAAAATTACACGAAATGTTAATATAGCTTCATTGAAGGATAGCTTTTTATGTAGTTTGGAAGTTAAAAAAATGTATTGTGAGCAGGATAATTGCTTTGAAATTATCCATATGCTTAAAGAAATTGACAATCCAAATTGTTTTTTCGTGAAAACTATTAAATATAGCTTTGATAAAATAATAGGTGAAGATGACAATTTTATAAGGATTGTTGAATATGCAAAAAAGATTGCAAACAGTAGCTCAACAGTTCTTATTGTGGGGGAAAGCGGTACAGGAAAAGAATTATTTGCTCAATCTATTCACAATCATAGTGCTCGAAAAAATTCGCCTTTAATTGCATTAAATTGTGGTGCTATACCAGACCAGCTAATTGAATCAGAACTGTTCGGCTATGAAGATGGAGCTTTTACCGGCGCTAAAAAGGGTGGACATCCTGGTAAGTTTGAATTAGCCGATGGGGGAACAATTTTGTTGGATGAAATAGGGGAAATGCCTTTAGATATGCAAGTGAAACTTCTGAGGGTTTTGGAAGAAGGCTTTATAACAAGACTGGGCGGTAAAAATCCCATACCTGTGGATGTAAGAATATTAGCATCAACTAATAAGGATTTAGAAAGTGAAGTAGAATCAGGCAAATTTAGAAAGGACTTATATTACAGGTTAAATGTATTACCTCTCTATATTCCTCCCTTAAGGAATAGGAAGGGTGATATAAGGATTTTAATAGATTATTTCATGGATAAAGTTTCTAATGATTTAAACAAAAATAAAATAGATATAAGTGAAGAAAACTTATTGCTAATGGAAAGTTATGATTGGCCTGGAAACATTAGAGAGCTTCAAAATAATGTTGAATTAATAATTAATACTGAAATTTTTCCAACAAATTATTTTATGAAGAAAGAGCAATATATGAATCACAGCAGCCAAGAAAATATGGATATTGAATCTGTGGAAAGGGAACATTTGGTTAAAGTAATAAAAAGATGCAATGGAAACATTACTCACTCTGCTGATATTCTTGGTATAAGAAGAAACACTTTATATAGTAAAATAAAAAAATATAATATAAAAATATGAAATAGGTGCTCAATAAACGAACATCGAATTATTATATTTGCTCATATATCGAACATGCAAAAAAATACATATTGATATTTCAAGCTTGTTTATTAGGCACAATAATTGCTATAGAATTATTAAGATGTAAAATTAATAATTCTAAGGAGGATTGTATGCTTAAAAAAACATTGTTTATCAATGGTGTAGAAACAAAGGCAGTAATTGACCCGGAATTGAAATTATCAGAATTTTTAAGAGAGCAACTATATTTGACAGGAACGAAGGTTGGATGTAACAAAGGTGAATGTGGTGCTTGCTCAGTTATATTAGATGGCAAGGTTGTAAGATCATGTATTACTAAAATGAAAAATGTTAAAGAGGATGCAGAGATTATAACTATCGAAGGTGTTGGTTCAAGAGATAATCTTCATCCTTTACAACTATCATGGATGGTTCACGGAGGAGCTCAGTGCGGTTTTTGTTCTCCCGGTTTCATAGTATCGTCTGTTGCTTTGTTGGAGGAAAACATTAACCCAACCAGAGAAGAAGTAAGAGACTGGTTCCAGAAACATAGAAATCTATGCAGATGTACAGGTTATAAGCCTTTAGTTGATGCAGTTATGGATGCTGCAAAACTAATGAGAGGTGAAATTAAAACAGAAGATTTGTGGTATAAGCTTCCTAAGGGAGCAATGATGATGGGTACTGAATATGTAAGACCATCAGCCTTAGCAAAAGTTACAGGAACATGGGATTTCGGCGCAGATTTAGGACTTAAGCTTCCTAAAGGAACATTGCATGCAAAATTAGTCCAAGCAGAGGTATCTCATGCCAATATTTTATCCATAGATACTTCTGAGGCAGAAAAAATGCCGGGTGTTTACACAGTATTAACATATAAGGATGTACCGGGCACAAACAGAATAAATGGTTTGGCATTCCCTCAAAATAAAGGTGATGGAAAAGAAAGACCAATACTTTGCGATACAAAGGTTTTCCAATATGGCGACCCTTTAGCAATAGTACTTTCCACTAATCCTAAAATAGCAGAAGAAGCAACTAAAAAGGTAAAAGTAGAGTTAGAAGTATTGCCTGCTTATATGAGTGCACCTGAAGCAATGGCAGAGGATGCAATAGAAATACATCCGGGAACTCCAAACATATACTTTGAATGTGGAGTAATAAAGGGTGAGGAAACTGAACCAGTATTTAATAAAGCTAAATATATTGTCGAAGATGATTTTTATGTAGGAAGACAACCTCATATGCCGTTAGAGAATGATGTAGGATTTGCATATATGGATGAAGAAGGCAAATTAATAGTACATTCTAAGAGTGTTGCTATACATTTCCATCATTTGATGACAGCAGAAGGTATAGGAGTTGATCCCAATAAATATGTTATTGTTCAAAATAACTCAGGGGCTACATTCGGATATAAGTTTAGTCCTACAATAGAGGGCCTGTTGGGAGTAGCCACTTTTGTAACAAAACAACCTGTATACTTAGAATTTACACAAGCTCAGCATTTTGCTTATACAGGCAAAAGATCACCATTCTTAATGAATGTAAAATTTGCAGCTGATGAAGATGGAAAACTTCAAGCAATGGAAGGCGATTTCTCTGTAGATCACGGTCCTTATTGTGAATTTGGTGATTTGTTAACAATAAGAGGAACTCAATTTATGGGTGCTGGTTACAATATTCCAAATATAAGAAATGTAGGCCGTACCGTTGCAACAAACCATGCATGGGGCTCTGCATTTAGGGGATACGGTTCTCCACAAAGCTTGTTCTCAACAGAAGTTTTGATTGATGAATTAGCTGCTAAAATGGGAGTTGACCCATTTGAATTAAGATATAAAAATGTATATCGTCCTGGAGATACAACTCCTCAAGGTTGTCCACCTGAAGTATTTTGTTTGCCGGATGCTATGGATAAGCTAAGACCTTATTATGAAGAAGCAAAAGCATCTGCAAAAGAAAAGAATAAATTAGCTGACGGATATAAATACGGTGCCGGTGTATCATTGTTAATTTATGGAGCAGGTTTAGGCGGAGTTGATACTTCTGAAGCCTGGGCTGAAATTACACCTAAGGGAGTAAGTGTTGGAAACTCATGGGAAGATCACGGTCAGGGAGCAGATATGGGTACCTTGTATCATGCATATGATGCATTAATGCCATTAGGAATAGAAGCTGATCAAATCCGTTTAGTAATGAATGATACGGAAAAAACTCCTAATTCAGGACCTGCCGGAGGAAGCCGTTCTACAGTAACTACCGGAAATGCTACAAGAGTTGCCTGTGAAAATCTTGTTAAGGCTCTTAAGAAATCAGATGGAACATATATGACATATGACGAAGTTGTAGCTGCGGGTCTTCCTACAAAATATGAAGGCAAGTGGTCTACACCGGGAACAGATCAAGATGTTGTTACAGGTCAAGGAAATCCATTTGCAAATTATATGTATGGTGTTCTGTTAGCCGAAGTAAAGGTTAATATGAGTACAGGAAAGGCAAATGTTGAACAATTAACTATAGTATCTGACATTGGTATGGTTGGAAATAAATTATTGACTGATGGACAGATATATGGTGGTTTAGCTCAGGGAATCGGATTAGCACTTACTGAGGATTATGAAGATATCAATTATCATACTACATTTACCAAAGCTGGAATGCCTCAGATAAAGGATGTTCCTGACAGTATCAAAATTATTTATCAGGAAACTCCAAGACCTGATGGCTCAAGAGGAGCTTCAGGGGTTGGCGAAATGCCATTGTCTGCACCACATGCTGCAATAGTTAATGCTATTTATGATGCTTGCGGTGTTAGAATAACAAAACTACCTGCATTGCCTGAAAAGATTCTTGCAGGCTTATAAGAAAATAAGAATCTTACATTTTAGTTGAGGGGAGGGGAATCCCTCCCCCTTAGAAAATGTCTTTGGGGCAGTAAGATGCCCTTTAGGAGGTATCATGGATTTAGATAAATTATTAGAAATAAAAGACAGATGCATTAATGAAGAACCACCGGCATGTACTGCCTACTGTCCTCTCCATTTAGATGTAAAATCTTTCTCAGAAGAAATTGAAAATGGAAATTTTGATAAGGCATATAAATTAATGGAGAAAAGAATTCCATTTCCAAGAATTATAGGAATGATTTGCGACCACCCCTGTGAGAGCGTGTGTGCAAGAAATAATAAAGGTGGCTCTATTTCAATTAATGAGCTGGAAAAAGCAGCGGTTTCTTATGGTTATTCTAAACCTAAGAAGTCCTTTTTGCCGTCTTCAAATAAAACTGTAGCTATAGTAGGCAGTGGGCTAAAAGGTGTTACTGCATGCTTTGACTTGTTTAAGAAGGGAATCCATGTAGATATTTATGAAAAGAACAATAGACCGGGAGGAAGAGTTTGGGATTTTCAAGGTGAATTGCTTAATGCAGTAATAAACGAAGAGTTAGAATTCCTAAATGATAAAAATATAAATTTAATTTTAAACACTTTTGTGGATGAAGAGAAGTTAAATGAAATTATAAAAAAATACGATGCTGTTTTTATTGCTGCAAATAAATTAATGCCTCTATTTGATATTAACACAGAAACATTTCAGGTGGGAGACAGTAAGATATTTGTAGGTAAAATGAATGAGGATAATAAGTCGGTAGTTTTTTCTGTATCTAGTGGCAGAAGAGCTGCAATTTCAATAGATAGATTTGTAAAAGGAGTATCAATAACTGCTTCAAGAGACAATGAAGGAAGTTATGAAACTATATTAAAATATAAAAATGATGACGAAGAAACTAAAGAAAAGATTAGCAAATGCGATGAAATTTTCACTAAAGAGCAAGCTATAGAAGAAGCAAAAAGGTGCTTTAAATGTCAATGTAGAGATTGTATTAAGCCGTGTGTGCATTTACAGAGGTTTAACATAGCTCCAAAATCATATATTAGAAATATTAACCATAACGAAAGAATAATCAAAGGGTCTCATTATGCAAATAAAATGATATTATCCTGTACTGAATGCGGACTTTGCGGTTTAATGTGTGATTATGACGTAAACATGAAGGATGTTATTTGTCAAACTAAGGAAAGTATGGTTGAGAGAAATAAGATGCCCCAATCTGCTCATGATTTTGCATTAAAGGATATGAAATTTAGCAATAGTGAGAAGTTTTTTACATACAGAAAAGAGCCTAAAAAAGATAATATAAAATATTTGTTTTATCCAGGATGTCAGCTGCCAGCTTCAAGTCCTGATTATATAGAAAAAACATATAAATATTTAACTGATAATATCAATGAAGGTGTTGGGATAATGCTTGGTTGTTGTGGCGCACCAGCAGATTGGAGCGGTCAAAAGGAATTAATGAATAAAAATATTTCATTAATTAGAAATGCATGGATTGAACTTGGAAAGCCAACATTTATATTGGCCTGTTCCTCTTGTATGAGCAATTTTGAAAAATATATGGATGATATAAATTTTCTTTCTCTCTGGGAAGTTATAGATGAGCATAAGCTGCCAAAACCTCAATTTTCACAACCATTAAAGCTCAATATCCATGACCCTTGCACATCAAGAGGTGCAAAAATGCAAAATAGCATAAGAAATATTGTTTCTAAGTTAAATTGTCAAGTGCAAGAATTGAAGTATTCTAAAGAATTGACAAAGTGCTGCGGTTATGGAGGCTTGGTTTATTTCGCCAATAGAGAACAATCAAATGATTTTATTTTCGATAGAATAAAAGAAAGTAATCAAGATTTGTTAGTTTATTGTACTATGTGCAAGGATTTATTTACTAGTAAGGGAAAAAGGACATATCATATACTTGATTTGCTTTTTAGCGATGATTTAGAAAAATCTTCACTGCAAAAAATGCCTACACTATCAGAACGACAGCATAACAGGATGTATGTGAGAAACAAGATGCTAAAAAATATTTGGGGTGAAAAAATAATGTACGAAGATAATAAATTCAATATTAAGATAAATGACATGGCAAAGGCTAAAATGGAAGAAATGTATATAGTTTTTAGCGACGTAAAAAAGTCAGTTGAAAATTCTATAGAAAAGAAAGAGAGATTCTTTAATCCCTCCAACAAGACATACTTAACAAGATTAAGGATTGAAAATGTAACATATTGGGTGCAATATGAGGAAAATGAGGACACCATTTTAGTAACCAATGTTTACAGCCATAGAATGGAAGTTGTGGAGGAAAGCAATGAAAATATATGATGATGCTAATGTTCCGTGGATGTGTGACAAATGCAATGAAAAACTCGAATTGCAAAAGACTAATGTTCTTTACTTAGATGCTGATTTTCAAGTAGAGCTATGGAAATGCCCTAAATGCAAAATGGTATTAATTGACGAGGAATTGGCAAGAGGGAAAATTTTAGAGGTGGAAAAAGCATTGGAGGATAAGTAATTGCAAAGTAATAATTTATACGAATGCCCAGTCATGCACGATACTTTAGGAGATACCTTAAGACCTGGAGGTTTAGAAATAACGAAAAGAGCATTAGAGTATTGTAATTTTAATGAAGATGATATGTTATTAGACTTAGGCTGTGGTAAGGGTGCCACTATAAAATATTTACATGACAGTTATAATATCCATGCTAAAGGATTAGATATATCAAAAAGTCTTGCAGAACAAGCAAAAAAGACAAATGAAAATTCGGAAATAGTAATTTCCTCCGGAGAGAATATACCCTTTGAAAACCATCTATTTGATGGGGTTTTAGCAGAATGCACCTTGTCTTTAATGGCAAATTTAGAACAGGTTATAGATGAAGTGTATAGAATTTTAAAGCCTAAAGGATATTTTATTATTTCTGACATATATGCAAAGGAAAGTGGATTTTTAGAAGAAATGAATAGTTTTTCTTTAAACACCTGCTTAAGAAATCCGCACAATCTAGAGAACTTGAAGAATTTATTGACCGACAAAGGATTTCATATATTATTAGAAGAAAAACATGACAAATACATAAAACAATTAATATTTAAAATTATATTTCAGCATGAATCAATGGATAACTTTTGGAATGCTTCAAGCGGTGATGCTTGCAGCTTTTCTGATAGACAGAAATTTCAAGAGTCTTTGAAAAAATCTAAATTGGGGTATTTTTTACTTATCACAGGTAAGGAGAAATAATATGTCTAATGAAATTGCTTTTAAAGTATTTAAACTATCTGCTTTAGGATATTGTTGTACGCAAATTATGCTTAAGATGGCATTAGATGAAGAGGGTTCTAACAATGAAGATATAATTAGAAGTGCAAATGGTTTATGCAATGGCATCGGTGGAAGGCAAAGTACCTGTGGTATACTGATAGGTGGAATAATGATTATAGGTCTTTATGCAGGCAAGGGTAGGGATGATGAATATTACAAAGAAAGCTACGGAAATATGGTTCATGAATTTACCAGCTGGTTTGAAGAAAAATTTGAAAGCATGGACTGTATAGACATTATTGGGGTGAATAAATTTGATGATGGAGAAAGTAGCTATATGCTTAAGTGTGGCGATATTATAATAAAAAGCTATGAAAAAGTAATAGAAACATTAAGCGAGAATGGTTATGAATTTGGAGTAAGAGAGAATGAATAGACTATTAATGAATACAAAAAGCCTTTGCCCTGTTTGCTTAAAGACAGTAGATGCCCAATATATAGAAGAAAATGATTCTGTATATATTATAAAGTCGTGTAATTTGCACGGTGACTTTAAAACTCTTGCATGGAAAGGCAAAATTAAAATACAAGATTGGATAAATCATAAAAACAGGGTAGACATAAAAAATCCTTTAAGTGAAATAAAAAGGGGATGCCCATATGATTGTGGACTTTGTTCTGATCATAGGCAAACTACATGTACTGCCTTGATTGAAGTTACAAATAATTGCAATTTATACTGTAATTTTTGCTTTGCAAGTGCCAAGGATAAAGAATTGTGGGAACCAACTCTAAAAGAAATCGGATTTTATTTTGATAGAATAAAAGAACAATCTGGAATATGTAACATTCAGCTTTCTGGAGGAGAACCTACTGTAAGAGATGACTTAAAGGATATAATTAAAATTGGAAAAGAAAAAGACTTTGAATTTATTCAGATAAACACTAATGGTATTAGAATAGGGCAGGATGAAAACTACTTAAAGGAGCTTAAGGAGGCAGGTCTTAGCTCAATATATCTGCAGTTTGACGGAACCATAGATAGTATATA
>DATESJ010000085.1:0-3639 GCA_035270885.1 Sedimentibacter sp.
AAATTATCTTGACGAATTATCAGATGATTGCGACAGAGTTTGTATCATGCAGATATGGAATAATGCGTTAGGGAATGAATTAAGACCATGCGAAAAGAGATTTTCAAATGAATTACATTCCATTATGGAACATTCTATAAAGGGGTGGGAACGTTTAAAAAACGGATCGGGCGGACGAGCCAACACGAAACAATATGGCACACAGATTTGTTATGTTCGTGATGAAAAACCATTACTACCAAGCGAAGAAAATAACAAAGGTTTTAAAGAAATAGATAAAAATTGTGAAGTTCCATTTATAAATGATACTATTTTTACATAAGTTTTACATAGTAATGGTCGGTAGTAATGGTTTTTTGATAAAAAGTGAAATTAAGAAGTGCCTAAAATCAATACTCCGCAACACTTCATTACTTCCATTATTACTATTACTAATATTCTACTATAAGTTATAAATATAAATATATTATTAAAAAGCCATATATAGGAATTTAAGGTAATGATGATAATGGTAGTAATGAAAATAAAACAAAGGAGTAAAATGGATAATAAAAAAGAGTTAATAAAATCAATCAATAGTATTTCTAAATATTGCGATTTGCAGACAGATTGTAGAAGTTGTAAGTTTGGTACGTTATGGAATGGATGTAAATTAATGGAGTTGCCACCTAAACAATGGGAAGTTGAATTTAAACAAATGATTAATTTTAAATATAATAAGAAAGGGTAAAATAACATGAAATCTGCCACACTAGACCAAGTCAAACAAGAACAATCCATTTTTACCGATTTATGGAATATCTACAAGCAATATAAAAATGTACAGACTGATGAAGAATGGGAGTTATATTTATTTGATACGAATGATTTATATGCTTCGAAATATATCGGAACGCAACATGAAGAAATGTATCGGGATTTACTCCAGGACATTACGAAACAATTAGAAAGGAATATGAAAAATGCAATATGATGCTGATAGAATTACATTTACATCAAGTGAAAATAAAGACGGGCAAGCTAGGGATAAAGAGAGATTAAATAGTTATGTTTATGGTAGTATGATAAAAGATGGAATGAATTTTAGAGGGACACAAGTTAATCATAAACCGTATCAATGTGATATTGAGTTGAGATAGCCATATTAGTTCAAATTTGACACCAAAACGGAATAGAAACAGTTTTAACGTAAAGTTGTAAGGTTGAGTTAGTTTAATCGAAATTAGGGCGAAATAGAAAGGGATAAAATGATATCAATGAATGAATTATTTAGCGGTATAGGAAGTCAATCTGCATCGCTAGAACGTTTAGGAGTAGAATTTAAAGTAGTAGGAATTGCAGAGATAGATAAATATGCGATCAAGAGTTATGAAGCGATACACGGTCAAACTAGAAACTACGGAGATATAAGTAAAATTGAAAAAGTAGATTATGCAGATTTTTGGACTTACAGTTTCCCTTGTCAAGATATTTCAGTAGCAGGAAAACAACGTGGAATAAACGAAAATACTAGAAGTGGTCTGCTTTATGAAGTGGAAAGATTATTGTATAAATCAATCATGTATAATGAGCAACCAAAGTATTTAATGTTGGAAAACGTAAAGAACCTAGTAGGAAAACAATTTAAACCACAATTTGATGAATGGTTAAAAAGACTTGATGAATTAGGATATAACACGTATTGGAAAGTGTTAAATGCTAAAAACTATGGAATTCCACAAAACAGGGAAAGAGTATTCGCAATCAGCATTAGAAAAGATGTTGATACAGGTTATGAGTTTCCGATTGGATTTGATAATGGAAAGAGATTAAAAGATATTTTGGAGAGTGAAGTTGATGAAAAGTATTATATTAGCAATGAAAGAGTTAATAAATTAATAAATAAAGCAACAAATAGTGAATACTGTAATAAAAATGCTTCATTTATTCCATCGGAAAACAAATCATGCTATGCGTTAGGTTCACAAGAGTTTGTCAGAACAGGATTCCAAGAAGATTGCTTGACTTTGTCGGCAAGGGATTACAAAGACCCTAAATGTGTTGTAATAAAGCAAGCAACAAAACAAGGCTATATCGAATGCAATATACCAGGTGTGGCAGACTTATCATTTCCAGATAGTAAAACAAGACGTGGAAGAGTGCAAGATAGTGGAGAAATTTGCCCTACATTAATGGCAGGGCAGCAAGATATATGCTACATAGAACCACAAGTATTAACCCCTAAAAGGACAGATTACGGAAAGGCTATTAGAAAAGATTATGAAAACGGACTTATTCAAGAGAGCCGACATAATATGACTGAACTTCATCCAAGGAATGATGGAATATCAAATACATTAACAACAGTACAGAAAGATAATTATGTATTAGAACCAAAAGAAGAATTTGGAAGAATGGGTAGGCAAGCAGTTGAAACATACAACGAAAAACAACCTGTTTATGGAAATACGATAAATCCATTTAATAAATCAGTTGATAAATCAGGTAATAGTCCAACATTAACAACAAGACCGGAAGGATTTAAAACCGCAATAATCCCAATTACAGATAATTTTAGAATCAGAAAACTTACTCCTCTAGAATGTTGGCGATTAATGGGATTCACAGATGAACAATTCTACAAAGCGGAAAAAGTTAATTCTAATTCTCAATTATATAAACAGGCTGGAAATAGTATCGTAGTAGATGTTTTATATCATATTTTTAATAAATTGTTTATAGATAAGTCATTACATGAAATCGAAACAGAACAATTACAAGGGCAAATGAATATATTTGATTTTGTAAAATAGAAAGGGATAAAATGAGTAAACAAAATGACGAAAAATTTAGACAAATCAGAACCGCATGGGATAGCGGTAAAACAGTCGAAGAAATAGCGGAACAATTCGATTACAAATTATCTTCAGTTAAAGCAACATTAAATAAATTAGGAATATCATTTGCAAAAGATTATACAAGCCAAAAAGAAATATGCAGAAAAATGCGACTAGAGGGCAAATCATTAAGAGAAATGTCAGCAGTAACAGGATTGAGTGAGTGTACGATTAGTACCTATTTGGTTAAAATGGGATTAAAGTCCAGGAGAATACAAGATAGAGGCGTTGATTTGATTAAGATTGACGAAAGCAAACTAATTTATGCGGAAAAAGTAGATAGGAGTGGGAAACCTTATACCGACTTTAATTCGGGGAAGAAATATACCGAAGTTAATGATAGTTTATTCCAATTATGTGATATTCAATCAATTAAAAAATAGTGTTGCTCAATATGAATTAGTGTGATATATTGTTATTGTAACAAGTTGATTTTCTTTTGAAAGGAGAAAAAATGAGAGATTTTGAATATTTAAAAGGAAAAAGGATTGAAGTATTAAAGGAAATAAAACCTATTTGTGATGTTTTTAATATTAAAGATTATGATTATGAAATTAATGAAAGCGGACAAAGAGAAATATTGAGAATTTATGATGTAAAAATAGGGTGTAGTTGTAATAGTATTTCTGCTGTAAAAAATGAATTAATTGGGTTTATCTTTTTGAGAACATGGGGCAGAGATAGAAGTTTAGGTGCTTTTGATACGCAAAGTAGAAATATAATAAAAAGATATTGGATTGATTAGAAAGGAGTGCATATTGAG
>DATESJ010000086.1:0-2171 GCA_035270885.1 Sedimentibacter sp.
GGCTATGTTTTTATGTATAAGACTAGAATAGGTTATGAACTTCGTATTACAGGTGAAAATAGAGACTTTGCAAGATATTCAGGAATAAATGTAGTGAAAATTACTTTGGTTTCACAATTAATCGGAGGATTTATTTTTGGTATAGGCGGTGGAGTGGAACTTCTTGGTATGTATAACAGATTTACCTGGACATCACTATTAGGCTATGGATGGGATGCAATAATTATAACTACATTGGCTAAGAAAAACCCCTTATATGTTCCATTTGCGGCATTTTTCCTTGCATATCTTCGAACAGGAGCATCAATTATGTCAAGGTCTACAGATGTAGTAACAGAAATAGTTACAATAACTCAAGGTATAATAATCTTATTGGTTGTAGCAGAACAATTTTTGAGCAAATACAGGCATAAAATAATTTCTAAAGAAGCAAAAGCAACTTTATTAGAAAAGGAAGGTGAATAATATGATAATTAACGCGATACTTTCACCGGAATTTTTAAATGCTACATTAAGAGCAACAACTCCCATATTATTCGCAGCATTAGCATCAGCCATAGCATCCAAATCAGGAGTTGTTAATATGGCTTTGGAAGGTATTATGCTATTTACAGCACTTTTTGGTGTAATTTTTAGTGCAGCTTTTCAAAGTGCATGGTTAGGTCTTTTCGCTACAATGTTAGTAGGAGGATTTATAGGATTTTTCCTTGCCTTTTTCGTATTAAAATTAAAAACAGATGAAATACTTGCAGCCATTGCAATAAATTTAATAGCAAATGGAGCAACCATATTGATTCTTCTGTTTGTATCAGGAGACAGAGGTATTTCTTCTTCAATTCAAAGCGTTATAATACCAAGGATAACTTTACCTATTATTGAAGATATTCCATTTTTAGGAGAGGTTTTATCAAACCAAAATGTTTTAACATACCTTTCTCTTATAATGGTAGCTGTGGTTCATATATTTTTGTATAAAACACCGTTGGGTCTTCAAATAAGAGCCGTTGGAGAAAATAAAGATGCTGCTGAATCTGTTGGAATCAGCTCATCAAAAATTAGATATATATCTTTAATTTTAAGTGGAGTTCTTGCTTCAATGGGAGGATATTTCCTTTCCGGAGGCTATATGACTAAATTTACTTCAGGCATGACTGCCGGAAGAGGTTTCATTGCCTTGGCAGCCAGTGCAATGGGTGGAAATACACCCATAGGTTCATTTTTAGTATCATTGCTATTTGGTGCAGCTCAAGCACTTTCAAACATATTGCAGCTTGGAACATGGCCATACGAATTGGTACAAATGTTGCCATACTTAACAACCTTAGTAGGCCTTGGCATATACAGTTACTCAAGAATGAAGAAAAGACAGCGCCTAACCGGCAAATAACCAGCCACGAACCAGCCACGGGGACAGTCCCGCTGGCAGGTCTCATAGGAATACTAAAAGTTAAATAATTTATAAGGGACGAAATCATGAAAAAAAGAAATATTATTATAGACTGCGATCCGGGCATTGATGATATAGTTGCATTATCTTTTGCAATAGCAAATGAAGATAAATTTAATATATTAGGGATTACAACGGTTGCAGGAAATCAAACTATAGAAAAAGTAACTGACAATACATTAAAAGTTTTGTCATATTACAAAAGGAATATTAAAGTTGCAAAGGGTCAAAAAAGACCTTTAATAAGGAAAAAAAAAGCAGTAAGCAGTGTCCATGGAGAAAATGGAATGGGCGACTATCAATTACCTGAACCGGGTTTTAAGCTCTATTCAAATAATGCAATAACCTTCTTAAGAGATACAATAATGTCTTCAGAAAAAAAAGTAACATTGGTACCGGTAGGACCTCTTACTAACATTGCTTTGTTAATAAAAGTTTTTCCTGAAGTAATTGAAAATATTGAATTAATTTCAATTATGGGTGGTTCAACTGAAGGTGGTAATACTACACCATATGCAGAATTTAATATTTGGGCTGATCCGGAAGCAGCAAGAATGGTATTTGATTCGAAACTTCCTATTGTAATGAGCGGCCTTAATGTTACTCATTCAACAGGACTATATAAAGATGATGTTGAAAATTTAGCTAAAAGTACAGGTAAGGCAACTCAGCTATGCGGAGAGATGCTACAATACTACTTTAAAGGCGACCATGTTAAAGAGGG
>DATESJ010000087.1:0-4042 GCA_035270885.1 Sedimentibacter sp.
GTTTAAATGAAGATGCAAAAAGCCTTAAAGTTTACAAACTTCCATTTAATGACGTAGATGATATAACTGCATCTGCAAGACCATATATCTACCTTATGTATGAAAAGGAAATAATGCTTGGTGATAATGAAAAGAATATTAATCCTAAAAATAAAATAACAAGGGCAGAAATTTCTACATTGTTAGATAAAGCATATGACTACATAGATGATAACAATATAGCTCCTGAATTTGATAAATATGAACCTACCACAACAGTTAAGGGAATGATTACAGATGTATCAACAGGTAAGGCAGAATCCTATATATATGTGAAAAGTGACAAAGAAGTTGAAACTATTATAAAAATCGATGACGATACTGAAATTACCGTAAACGGAAGAGCAAGAGAGTTATCTGATTTAAAAAAGGACATGCTTGTTACATGCAAAATTAATGAAGAACGACTTGCAGTAGAAATTGAGGCTGACAGTACTAAGGATGTTGTAAGGGGTATTATCACATCTGTGGCATATGTATCACCTGCAAAAATAACTATTTACGATGAAGATGATGATAAGATTATATTTGATATTGGTAAAGGTGTAGATGTTTATCATGACGGAAAATCAACTGAATTAAAAGAACTTAATAAAAATGATGAAGTAACGCTCTTGTTGGACGATAAAGTAGTATATCAGATTAATTCTGTAAGCCGCATCAAGCATTATGACGGAGCTATTACATCAATTGATTACAATTATCCAATAAAAGTAACAATGAAAACAGATGAAGGTGTTTCTAAAACATTTGTATTTACCGGTGATGTTGATGTAACAAGAAATGATGATGATGATTCAAGCTTTGACCAAGTTAGGGTTGGAGATGAAGTTACAATAACAACTGAATATGATGATATGATTGCAATTAACACTATTGCTAAGGAAGCGGAAATGAGCGGAATAATTAAGGAAATACTAATTGCTCCTCAAGTTAAAATAAAGGTCGCTGACGAAGATGGTGATGTTACTCAGTATTCTGTAAGCAACAATGTAATAATCACAGTAGGAAATAAAAACGTATCAATATATGATTTGCGTCTTGGATATAATGTAAAAGTAAATACTGCAGGCGATGAAATAGTAACAATGGAAGTATCTCAAATAGAAACAGCTAAGAGTTTTACGGGTAAAATTGTATTTATTAATGTGGATGATAAATTAATAATGATGCAAAATAATACCGCAACTGGAAAAACAGAGCTTATTTATCTGTTGGTAACCAATAATACTAAAATATTTGATACTTCAGGAACAACAAAATATTTTAAGGATTTAACAGAAGGGGAAAATATATTGAGTTTTGCTGTTCCTCAGGGCGGAGAAAATGTGGCAGCAAGTATAATGATACAGTAAAAGCATCGAAAGATGCTTTTTTCCCTAACAGGAGGATATTATGAAAAAAATTATATTGATTATAACAACTTTTACCTTAGTATTTACAATTGGATGTACAAGACTGCCTGTATCTGAAGAAACAGGGGTGGGTCCCGGTGAATATGAGGGGATTGTTAACACGGGAGAAATTAAAAAAGAAAATAGTGTTTTAAAAGAAGAGTTAGATGAAATTAAGGCAGAATTGGAAGAATTACAAAAAGAATATTTAAGCTTGGCTAAAAGTAATGAAAATATTATATTTAAGTTGGAAGAAGCAGAGTCTAAATTACAGATAGTTGAAAGTGAAGATATTCCAAAGTTTAATGCTGAAAGTACAGATAAAAACAGTATAATTTCATATTTGAAAGACAGCTCAAAGTTAATTGATGATAGCATTAAAGGTATTGAAATTATAAGTTTTGATAATGGCATAGTATTTAGAACCGTAGGATATGGAAAGGAATATAGCCAAATTTTCATATGGGACGAAGGAGAAAAGGAACCTGTGCTAATTGATGGGGCGGTATTTGATAAGGAAGGTTCCTATGAATGGCTTGGCAAGTATCTTTTAATAAGAAACTCCGACAATAATAATAAGGTTTTAGATATTGAAAACAAAAAAATAACAGGATCCTTTGATGACCCGCAGAAATTACAACTACTTGAAGGAACAACTACAATATTATTAAAAGACGACGAAAACAATTTTATTTTATATGATTTTGTAAATGATAGTAATAAACAAATAAACTTAGACAATAATAAATATACTGATTTTAATTTGCAAAACGGTACTCTAGTATTTTTGGGAACATATGTTGAAGAAAATGTGGAGTATGAAATGAGAGCATCTTTTGCATTGGATAAGTTAATGGAAGTATATGAAGTAAAAAGTGCTGAAGTTGTTGAGATAATAGAAGGTACTGACACGGAAGCAGAAGAAGCAGGAGAAGATACAGTTTAATGATTTATGATGTAATAATTATAGGCGCAGGACCTGCAGGTTTATTTGTAGCAGCAAATATTAAGAATAAAAAAGTTTTAATTATCGAAAAAAACAAGACACCTGGAAAAAAGCTGAAGTTATCAGGAGCCGGACAATGCAACTATACGAATAACTGTGAAATTAATGAACTTCTTCAAAAATACGGTGATAAGGGCAGGTTTATTAAGACTGCCCTTTATAATTTTACCAATCAAAATACCATAAACTTTTTTAAGGAAAATGGATTAGATAGTATTATTAGAGAAGATAATAAGGTGTTTCCATATTCATTTAAAGCAGCGGATGTGCTTAATGTATTGATTGATTGTACAAAACATGCTGAAATACTTCTAAATACTTCAGTAGATAAGGTGTCTTATGATGAAAATAAGAAATTATTTTATATAAAGACCGATACTGCAACATATGCCTGCCACAACCTTATAATATCTACAGGGGGCAAGTCTTATCCTAATACGGGCTCAACAGGTGATGGTTATAGGTTTGCAGAAAGCTTAGGACATAGTATCGTTGAACCTAAGCCGGCACTTACGCCTGTTTATGTAGAAAATTATCAATTCAATGAATTATCTGGGATTTCATTTGAAAGTATTAAAATATCTCTCTTTAAAAACAATAAAAAAACAAAAGAATTTACAGGAGACCTTTTATTTACCCATGTAAACATTTCCGGTCCTGTGATAATAAATAACTCAAGATATATGGAGGCAGGAGATATTTTAAAAATAAATTTTACATCTTTTATTAATGAAGATGAATTTAGAATATACTTTGAGAATTTAATCTCTTCTTCAAAAACAAACATTAAGACAGCTTTAAAGGAATTGAACCTACCAAAGCGTCTTATTGAAAAAGTCCTACAATTATGCAGTGTTGATGAAAATTTATCTTGCAGCCAGCTTAATAAAAATTCAAGGAAAAATCTAATGGAACTTCTTTCAGCTTATCCTATGGAAATTAGAAACTTAGGTGATTATAATATTGCAATGGTTACTAAGGGTGGCGTTTCAACTAGAGAAATAAACCAAAAAACAATGGAATCAAAAAAAATCCCCCGCCTTTATTTTGCGGGAGAAGTTGTAGACTATGATGGCGATACTGGTGGATTTAATATCCAAGGTGCCTTTTCAACGGCTAAATTAGTAGCTGATCAAGTGAATAAAAACTCTGAAAAAGAGTTATGACATCTTCCTTCCAGATACTGCATTTAATATAGCTCCAATAATCATTGAATAAATCGGTATCATAAAGAAATTTGTCAATATTCGTGCAGGTAGAGTTATCATAATACCTATGCCATACAAAATATATAAAAAGTAAGTATTCAAAATTATTGATGTAATAAGTTGCGTTATGCTAATTGTAAATACAATCTTGTTCATGCTAAGATTTTTATTTGCTGATGTTACCTTAACCGGAATTATAAGGTAAATGGCAACAAGTATGAAGAATCCTATTATATACAAGGGATTTAAAGGCTGGCCATCGTACATAATTCCATTATCAAATGTTAATAAACCATTACCTATAAAAACTAAAACAAAACCAAGAGATAAGAAAGAGATAAAGATTGTATTGACTAAATTATAATTTATATCTCTTTTTATATACTTATAAATAA
>DATESJ010000088.1:0-4377 GCA_035270885.1 Sedimentibacter sp.
AAGCATTTATAAATATTGCGAAAAACTATAAAAAAATAATTAATTCAGAGAGTTATGAAGTAAAAAAATATATAATTGTTACAGTTAATAACATTTCATATAATATTCTAAGTAAAAAAGATCGAAATATTTACTGCGATATAGATATAATTGAAGAGTATTCTACACCAAGCAGCAGTGCGGAAGAAATAGCGATATCACAAATTACATACGATGAGCTTAAGTATTCTATTGATATATTAAATCCAAGGCAAAAACAAATATTGAATATGAAATCGATGGGTTACAGCAATAAAGAAATAGCAGAAACACTTAATGTTAAAACCGACACAATACGAGTTATGCTTTTAAGAATAAGAACATACTTAAAAAAAGCAAAGGAGGGAAGCCTAAATGATGAAGGACAAAAATAATAGTAACGAAGTTCTTAGCACCGATGACGAACATTTGCTGCGTCGTGCAGCAGAAATTCAATTCGATAAAGATTTAGAGCTATTTGAGTCATTTTCCAATGATGGTGTTGAGATTCCGGGGCTTTCTGATTTTGACAAGAGAATGACTGATAAACTAAATAATATGTATACAGAAGGTCGAAAACACCGCAGAAATAAGTTTATTATAAAAACAATTGCGGCATCCTTAGCAATTATCTTGATGGCATCCATATTATATCCACCTTTGCTTGGAAAGGTAAATGCCTTCTTTTTAAAGATGATAAATCTAACGGAAATAGACAAAGGCGAATATACAGAATTCAGACACGAATCAACTGAAAGCGTGACAATCGAAGAATTTGAAGGTTATTATTATCCAAGATATATTCCTGATAACTATGAAATAATTGTAAAAAACAATATGGTAAGTATGGGAACTATAATATATTCAAACGAATCAAACGGGACAAGGATAGATTATAACTTTAGTTCTTTAAACAGTCCTATACAAATAGATACAGAAAACTGCGAAAAAGAAAACATTGTGATAAACAATTATATGGGATTGCTGTACACAAAAAAAGATAATAACCGTAACATAATAATTTTTCAAAATGAAGAATACAATTTTGTGGTTTCAGGTAATATTGATATTGAAGTTTTAAGAAAAGTAGCTATAAGTATAGAAAAATAAATTATTAAGAAAAATTAATTTGCTTTCATGCAAAATCATTGTACTATAAAATCCAGCCTTTTGGATCGTGGTTACCCTGAGGTATTTTTAGACCACACTTCATATTCAGCAATTAAATCCATTTACGAAAAACCATACTTAGAATTTGAGGGAGCAAACATTGTTCTTTATAATGAAGAAACAGGTGCTTTCACCGACTATGAAATACAAGCCAACGGCATAATGCCCCAAGGTCAAATCCCAACCGCTGATTTATCTCTTACGTGGTCGGTAAGCAAAAACAGTACTGGGTCTGAATACTTTGTAATGTACAGCTATGAGTGGTTGAACTTGCCGTTCTGGCGTTGGCAAGATCCAATCGGTGTTTCTTGGGATAGCACCAAGTTTGAAATGAAAGACGATACCTTCTACAAAGTAGATATGTACGACGGCTTCTATAGCACCGATCCCGAATATGAGGAATTTTATGGAGCGATAAAATCCGAGGAATATGGCTATGCAAAGGGCTTTAACTCAGGGGTTACTTGGTATGCTGACCTTGTTGGATATTTGGGAATAACTGCAATTGCATTATACGGACATGGTGAATTTACTTTAACAAAACTTGCAACGACAAGCGGTTCCACAACTCTTTACGGACACTATGTCTCTTCGGAAAGTTTATAGTAATCTTGAGGATGTATTTTTTATTGTCTGTTTCAACTCTTTTAATACTTTAGTTCCTGCAAGATAAAGCTGCATTAATATGTCTGATATCTGTGTCAAAATGTAATGATTTTTCATTGCATTTGGATTTTTACTGTTTAGATGTTCAATCTTATACAATATATTTTTCTGAGTATTAAATCTTTCGTTTTCAATTTTCCATCTTTTTCGTCCGCACTTAACCATTTCTTCAATATTTCTGTTTGTAAGTTCTATATCCGTAATCCATAGGAAATTTGTTGTCGTCTTTTTATTAGTCTTTTTATCCATTTGTTCATATTCATATTCGAATATGTTTGCAGTAAAGTTTTTACCTGTTATATCTTCAACATGGTTAACATATTTTGCAGTCCCTTTTTCTTCTCCAAGAATATTTTCCTTTTCTCCATATTCGCCACTATCTAACACATACCTATAATCCAGAATTAAATTTTTCTGCCTACCCTCTTTGCATCTTAACAGGTAATTCCAACCGCTATCTTTACATATATTTATTATACTTTCAGCAGCATATAGACTGTCACCAAGTATGTATATCTTTGATTTAGGGTATTCTTCTTTAATTCTCTTTAACAGTCGTTTCGATGCATTTATTTCACAATCTTGTTTATCTACATCTTCTCTTTCATTTTCTATGAATTCTGTCCCGAGACTTATGACTATTTTATCTGCAAGAACTATTTTTGCTTCGAGCATATTATGATAGTAAACCTTCTTTTTATTTCCTTCTTTATCTTTTATTTCTTTTACTAAACAGTTATCACAATGTTTTTCTTTAAAGTGATATAGTCCTGTTGCATCAAGGATTACCATCCATTGTTTTCTTGGCATTCTTGCTTGATAAAATGATTTGTTTCGGATTAACTTCTTTATCATTCCTACCGTTATCTTGTTTAATTCGCTTATATCTAATCCTTCTAAAAAATTATTTACTGTATCATAATGAGGTATGTTTTCTATTTTACGCTCTATTAATTTTTCTAAATTTATGGCACAATTAGCATCTTCAAACAATTTCGTCATTTGTCTCATGCTCTCAATTGTACAAGAATTTTTTAAAATTAAAGGGTATGTTAGTTCTTCGCTTGAATAATCTATGTATTTTTCTTTTCTTGGATCTTTTATCTTACCTAAATCATCAATTAAATCAGGGAAAAAGTGATATTGTATTTTTGCAAAATCTACTATACCTTTGTCCTTTTCCCTTAATATTTTCATTTTCATCCTTGTCAGTCGATTACTCATGATAAAACCTTCCTTTGCGTAAACCTTTTTATTCTATTTTATCATATTTCATCATTTTTTTTGATGGTTTCAATCATTTTTATTGCGTAAAATATTTATTCCTCCGGATCATCTTGATACAAATGTTGATATCATTTTGACCCGCACTCACTCAAAAAAGAATCGCAAGCATCCTGAACTAACTGAACAATACAGATGTATTAGTTCGGAAGTCACATTTGATTATATTGAGCATAAATCTACATATGAATATCCGATGCACCTTAGAATCGTCAGGTTTGAAGTCGCAGAAGGTGTTTATGAAAATATTATCACAAATCTTCCAGCTGATGAACAACCTAAGATGGTCTATCGAAATTTCATTTAGGGATCTTAAACACAACATAGGAGCAGTCAATTTTCATTCGAAAAAGGTCGAATATATTGAGCAGGAGATCTGGGCTCGCCTAATATTGTTTAATTTTTGTGCCATTATTACAACTCATGTTGTAATCGAGCAAAAAGATACAAAATACATATATCAGATAAATTTTGCAATGGCAATAAAAATATGCCACGACTTTATTAGACTTCAAAAGGCAGAACCCCCACTTGATGTGGAAGGTCTGATAGGCAGTTACTTGCTGCCCATCAGGCCTGGAAGGGTTTATGTACGCCAGCATAGGTTCCAGCTTCCAACAAGCTTTGCTTATAGAGTCTCTTAATTTATCAAGCTAAGCTTACTAATATTATATCTTTTTTTGACAGATATGCAATCTGTCTATTAGTTATGTTCTGATTTATGTGATTTTCTCGATTTATGACAATTAATCAATAAAGATCATTGCATCTTCCTCTGTTTGTCATCTTCTAGTCGATTTTTTCTATATAATTTATATTTTATTTTGCTTAACTAAATGGCATTGCGAGTGAACAGTAACGGCGGGTTGGCGGGTTTTAAAAATCCAGATAACAACTGCATATTATACAGTTGTTTACATCGTTGTACTTTTGGGTAAAATTAACTAAAGTAGGTGGTGGGGGAATATGAATAGTGACAAAAAAGCTTTTATATACAATAAATTTGCAAAGGATTTCATTTTGGAGCTATATAACAAATATAGGCAAGATATGTTAAAGCTTGCATTTTCTAAATTAAACGATTGGCACAAGGCAGAAGATGCCGTGGAAGAAGCATTTATAAATATTGCGAAAAACTATAAAAAAATAATTAATTCAGAGAGTTATGAAGTAAAAAAATATATAATTGTTACAGTTAATAACATTTCATATAATATTCTAAGTAAAAAAGATCGAAAT
>DATESJ010000089.1:0-5562 GCA_035270885.1 Sedimentibacter sp.
AATTAGTAAAGTAAAGTATTGCAAAAAAGAGATGTAATCATTTTTATTATATCACTTTGAGAAATCTGTGTCAAATGCTGTAGTTGAAAATTATTGCTACATAGTTGCTTGTGATTGCTAATAAATTATAACTAAAAACCCAACTAAATTTATATATACTTAACAATTAATAATATGCTATAATTATAGATAATAAACATTAGGAGAATTTAATGAAGAAGAAAGATATACTGCTATCAATACTGTTAGTAACATTATGGGGGTTTAATTTCACTGTTATTAAGTTAGGTTTAAGCGGTGTTCCATCAATGTTATTAGTTGCATTACGATACATGCTAACAACATTTCCTGCAATATTTTTTATCAAAAAGCCTAAAACAGATTTAAAGTATATTATTTTATACGGGCTTGCTGTGGGTGTTGGGCAATTTTCATGCTTATTTTATGCAATGCAAATTGGAATGCCTGCTGGTATAGCTTCAATAGTACTTCAAATTCAAGCTTTTATTTCACCGGTTCTTGCAATGATATTTTTAAACGAGAAATTAAAATCAAAGCAAATAATAGGATTCTTAATTGCAGCATCAGGTTTAATATTTATAGCAACGGCTTCAGGCGTAGATAATATAAATAAGATTCCACCCTTGGCCTATATACTAATGTTAGCAGCACCTACATTTTGGGCTGTTTCAAATATAATCGCAAGAATTGCTTCTGATAAAGCTACTGTAAAAGGTGAAAAACTTAATATGGTAAGTATGGTGGTCTGGTCAGGGTTAGTTCCACCAATTCCTATGTTAGGGTTGGCTCTCATGTTAGATACTCCAGAAACCCTTCTTAATGTATTGACAAACTTAAGCGGTATTTCAATATTTGCAGTATTCTATTTAGCTTTTGCAGCAACATTGACTTCATATGGCATTTGGAGCATATTAGTAGCGACCTATCCAATGAGCATAGTTGCACCAATTCCTCTTTTAGTTCCAATAGTAGCATTAATATCAGCAAGAATTGTTCTTAAGGAGCAGTTGTCACCAAAACAGTGGGTTGGATTCATAATAATTTTAACAGGTCTTGTTATTGCAAATGTTAGTAGAGATATGATAAAAAATATATTCGTCAAATCAAATAAGATGGTTTCACTAAATAAGTAAACTTATTCAACTAAAGCTGAACTTCGGGGCTTCAGAAGGCTCTTAAATAATTTGATAAACATAAAAGCTACACTCAATATTGAATGTAGCTTTTGTTTTTATTTTTTTGTTTTTTTATTTTTATAGTGTTTTGATTAATTTTTCAAAAAAAGCAACGTGTTGTTTTTCTTCATCTATTATTTTGTTCATTATCTCTTTTGCGCCTTCATCTTTAACGCCTTTATATAATTCATTATAAATTTTTACTGTTAATTCTTCTTTATCTAATGAACTTTTAACAGCAGTTAATAAATCTTTGAAAGCATCTTGATTATCATTATTGAAAACCTGATTTTCTGTTAATCCTCCCAGATATTTACTTACCTCTTCATCAAAAAGATATTCTGTCTCTGCTTCATTGCCAGCTGACATACTTTCATAAAGCTTAGTAAACTTTTCCTTGTGAGATTGTTCTTGCTCTGCAGCGCTAAGTAAGAATTCCTTGACTTCACCACTTGTATTTGTAGCTCCCTTTTGGTAGAAATCAACACCTTCATCTTCCATCAATATTGCGATTTTTATCATTTCAAGACCGCTAAAACTGTTTGACATTTAAGTTCCTCCTAATAAATAAAAATTTTATCAAATTCAATAAAACACATTGTTAATTAATTCATTTTTACAATTATAACATATTATAGTTACAATTAACAATATCAATTAGTAAATATACTATTCAACCATGGCAATAGCTCTAACAGGTGCACCATCTGCATTTTCAAACTTTAGAGGTAGAGCGCAAAATGTAAATAAGTCATTGCCTATTTCACCTATATTTGTTAAGTTTTCTATAATAACTATATCCGTTTGAGACAGAAGCTTTCTATGAAGTGATAGTTTTCCATCACTAATAGGGTCTAATCCTATTACATCTAATCCTACACCCTTCTTTTTGCTTTTAATCAAATAATCAGCTACTTCTTCTGAAATATATGGATAATTTCCAAAATATAAATCTCTACCCCAAAATTTATCCCAACCAGTATAAAATAAAATATATTCAGCTTGATCAGCCTTTTCTCTGACACTATCAATATATTTAATTGTAATTATTTCATTTTCTTTTAAGTTACTGCAGTCAATAACCAAACCCTGTCCCACAAAATGTTCTGCAGGCAATGAGTCCAAAGATGTTCTATCACCAAACAAATGCATAGGTGAATCCATATGAGTTCCTGTATGAGAAAATATTGTTAATAAAGTTTCCTTAAACCCATGTTGCTCATAAGTATTGGCTACATCTAATTTAGGTCCCTCCGTTCCAGGATAAACTGGCATCCCTTTGCGTATTGTATGCGTTAAATCTATTACCTTCATAATAAGCCTCTCTTTGTTCTTTTCCTTTATTTTACACCAATTTATGTATTTTATAAAGACATTATACTAAATAAAAAAACTGCTGAACTAATTTTTAGCTCAACAGCCTTCTTTATTCCTCAATTTATTTACTAGTCTTTATTTAATTGTGGGATTTTCCATTATACCTATAAACAATGGAATTCCTGTTGTGACATCAACGATACCATATACAAAAGGTCTGTCAAATACAACTCTTGGCAATTCTACAGGCATGGATGTAGTTTCAGCTGTTACAGAAGTAACTGCTGCCGCCTCTGTACCTTTCTCATCAACCTTAATATAAGTTTTTTGTCTTACTTCACTTATGTACAGGTCCTTGAGTAAATCTTCTCTCATAAGGGAGAAGTCAGCATTGTTAGGTTCGAATGCTATATTCATCCCTAAGCTTGACAATTCATTTTTCAAACTATCTTCGTAACTACTTTCAAACTTAGGTAATGATAATTCAATATTTTTCGATTCTTTATTTTTTAATAAACTTAATAAGTCTAAAGCTGATAAGTCGTTTATCAAATCTTTTGGAGTTTTTCCTTCCTCTGGCAGCAAACCAACAAATGCAAATTGCTCATCAAGATATGGCAATACTACACCGCTTATGTTATTGGACTGTAGATAATCTATTTCTCCTCTTCGGGTCATAAAATCTGCTTTTAGTTTGCCTCTTGGTGTGTTAAATTCCGCTTTATATGTTTTATTAGCATTAAACTGCACTTTCCAGTCACCTTTAAAGTAAATTGCATTGATTAGGTACAACATCACATCATCACTAATTTCATCAACTATTTTATCTATGGTGTCATTAGTAGCGTCCTTGACCCATTTGTTTATTGTTTTAGGTGCTGATTCATTACCAAAATCCAAGCTTCTAATATATGCCGAATAATAATCTGCATTTGTTTGTAAAAAGTCCTTATTAGCATTAAAGCCTTCTCTTAACCAAATTGAATTTGTTATTGAAAGTTTTGCTATTCTATTATTTGACATTAATGAATTCGTCCAATCATGAAGCCCTATATTTAAGTCATCTAATGTTATGTTATCAGCGCTTAGTGCCTTAAGCATTTCTGCCTTAGTATTTTTATCTGCTCCATTTAATGTCATTGCTAATGCAAGATAGGCAGATGGCGGTGAAATCATTAAATTGCCTTCATTGTTGCTACTTTCTTTAAACATATTCCATGTAAAATTCAATATAGCTAAATTTAATTCTGTATCCATTGTTCCAGGTACCCTATCTTTATTTTTTGATGTTATTCCTTTCATTAGGTCTGCAGAAGGGGATGAACAAGCTGCTAAAATCAAAGTTGTTATAAGCAATAAACATATTATTAAAGTTAGTTTATTTTTCATTTAAATACCTCCTTTTTTATTTAGACGGTATTTTGACCTAAAATGTTCCAAAATTTTCTAAAGCTAATCCTCTGAGTTCAAAATCAAAGATATTGCTTTATGAATAATTTTTGGTGTTCTTACAAATAAGTCTTCTTTATTTGCTCTTTCTGTAAGTTTATGCAAGTCCTTTCCCCATGGACCTATGTTAATACAAGGCATTGATATTTTTTCTATTAGTTTTACTGGAACATCATAAGCATGACCTAAAAGAGGCATGGAGTCTTTTAATGCTTCATAAATATTATCACTGTCATGGGTATCTATATGAGTGTAGCTTAAATCGGATATTCCTGTATAAAAATATTCCCTTGTGTATTTTTGTTTAAATTCTTTTTGTGTAAATTCATTTAAGTTCTTACTCAAGTCAGCAACTGCAGGATCCAAATCCTCAATAAAGAGGTTAGCCACATTGGGATAATAAGGTGGTATCAGACCATAAACAATTCTCGGCATTAAATCATCAATATATCCGTAAGTAAATTCTACCAACTCAAAATTACATTCTATCATTGTAATTTCATCATTTTTAAGCCTGTATGCCAATTCACCCATTTTCTTGGAATATTCTTCCTTGAATTTCTCTCCGTATTTTGCTTCTGCCTCCTGATATAGTTCCTGAAAACAAACAACCTTAGTTTCCCAAAGCAAATATTTAAGGGGCAATTTTTTTGCTTTTGCAAATCTTCTGTAGCTGTTATTCATGTCATCTATAACTTGATCAAAAGATTCCTCACATAATAATTTAACATGCTGCAGCACACTTTGAGGAGTTTGATTTAATGTTAATATACTAAAACATCCCATTACACTCAAAGGCATTGAAACATCATACTGTTCCTTGCTGTCCTTCAAATATAGCCATGTTGGAGGTGGTGCAGCTTCATCGCCTACCACATCGCTGAAATCCATATTCAACTCAGTACTACTTACAATCTTACTCATTACGTGAATAGGATTAAGTCCTTCAAAAACTTTTCCTGCGTGTGCCAAATATCCTCTCACATAAACAAATGGCATTATCTTTCCTACAGAGCCTTCAGAAAAAACTCCCACTTTAGAATTCTTTCTCTCGTGAGGCTCGGAATTAATCATAAGTCTATATTTTAAATTATATTCATCCTGTAATTCGCTTAAAAGTTTTACCGCTGCACGCATTCCAGCTGACAGGTTCTCTTCGTCAGGAACAGCAATTAAAACAATATTACCTTCAAAATCTTTTAGCTCACTGTATCTTTTCAATAATGCAATCTGAATAGAACCTCCGCCCTTCATATCACAGACTCCTCTGCCAAACAGGAATGTATCATCTTCTAAATCTTTCCTAGTGGATTCGCTTAAAGTGTTTTTTATTTTTAAAAGCTGTTCTTTTAATTCGTCTGGAGAAAAGGCATAGTTTTTAAGAAGCTTAAAATCTTCAACACTTACAGTATCATTGTGATGAACGAAAACAATAGTATCATTTCCCTTACCTTTTAAAAATGCATAACTTACAGCCCTATTATATGTATCATCTTCTATTTCATAAGTGCCATAGGAGCCGGGGGTGTTTTTAAAATATGGAATTGTCGAAAAATAATACTGAAAAAAATCCTCTGCCTGCTTTTCATTTCTCGTATTT
>DATESJ010000090.1:0-4628 GCA_035270885.1 Sedimentibacter sp.
TGCCAAGATTGGGCTATGGCTGCATGCGTTTTCCAACAAAGGACAACAAGATTGACTTTGAACAAGCAAAAGAATTAATTCATCACGCCTACAAGAATGGCATAAATTATTTTGATACTGCTTATAATTATCATGGCGGAGAATCAGAAACATTTTTAGGACAAGTACTGCCTGAATTCGAAAGAGAAAGTTACTTTTTAACCAGCAAGCTTCCCATATGGAAAGTAAAAGAGGAAGGAGATGCTGAAAAACTTTTTAATGAACAATTGAAAAAATGCAATACAGAATATTTTGATTTCTATCTTCTTCATTCATTGCACAAAAAATCTATAGAAACTGTTGAAAAATTTAACTTATATGACTTTATACTTGAAAAGAAAAAAGAAGGAAAAATCAAAAATATTGGCTTTTCATTCCACGACAGCAATGATGTTTTAAAAGAATTTGCTGCTGCACATAAATGGGACTTTGTACAACTTCAGATAAATTATTGGGACTGGGAAGAAGATGATGCCAAAAGCATGTATGAAACTTTAGAAAAATTAAATATTCCATGCTTTGTTATGGAGCCTGTAAGAGGAGGATTTTTAGCTTCCTTTGCACCACATGCCATGAAACGTTTTAAAGACTTTCATCAGGAAAAAAGCATTGCCTCATGGGCACTTAGATGGGTTGCATCTCTTCCAAATGTAGCTTTAATATTAAGCGGCATGTCAAATATGGAACAGCTTCAGGATAACATAGAAACATTTACTGATATAAAAGCAATAAATGATGAAGAACAGAAGGTTATTGATGAGGTTGTTGAGGATTTAAGAAAAATTAAACCTATTCCTTGCACAGGCTGCCGTTACTGCATGGATTGTCAGTATGGGGTTGATATTCCCGGAGTTTTTGGCATATACAATGATTATAAAAAATCAGAGAATAAAGATATTGCTAGAAGAAGCTATTTTATGTTTATGAGTGAGAAGGAGCAGGCAGATAATTGCCAACAATGTGGTGAATGCATACCAAAATGTCCACAGCACATTAATATCCCTGAAGAATTAGCAAAAATCCACGCAGAAATGCTGTCAATTAAAGCCGTGTAACAAAACACCAGGAACTCCTGGGAAGGAACTGAAAGGTCCGTCCCTGGAGTTCCATTTTCTTTTTTTTAACTTCTACCTTCATTGTAGCTAAATAAATTTAAATATGCAGCATATGATTATATTAGTATAAATTTTGAGGTGATTTATGAAAAGGGAAAAAATTATTATAGGTACATTAATTTTAACTGTTGCTACCACTTCTGTTCGATTTGTGGGTATGTTTTTTAGAATTTATTTAGCTAATACCCTTGGAGCTGAAGGAATAGGCTTGTATCAATTAGTTCTTTCCTTTTACTTTTTAGCCGTCACCTTAGCAACAGCAGGTATAAGAGTTGCCATTTCAAAACTTATTTCAGAACAAATTGCTGTTGGTAACTATATTAATGCTAAAAAGGTTTTGCACCAATCTATAGCCATTTCTATTTTTACAGGATTTACGGCTGGACTTTTACTTTATTATTTTGCAGATTATATAGGTGTTCATATATTAAATGATAAAAGAACAGTTTTGGCTTTGATGTATTTAGCTCCAAGCCTTCCTATTATGGCAATTTCTAACTGCTACAAAGGTTACTTTTATGCTCTTGGAAAAGTTACACAACCATCAATTATTCAAATGTCTGAACAATTTGTAAGGATATTTTTAATTCTTTACTTAATGGATACTTTTTTGCCAAAAGGTTTAGAATATGCCTGTGCAGCTATTGCCATAGGAATGACGGCCGAAGAAATATTTGCTTTGTTTTTAGTATGGTTTTTCTATATATTTGATAAAAAACCTTTCTCTCATAAATCAAGCAAAAAAGCTGATAATATGATTTTTAAAATTCTTGGCATATCAATACCTTTAACTGCAACATCAAATTTAAACTCAATATTAAGAACTGTTGAAAATACATTGATTCCGTCAAGACTTTTGTTATACGGACTTTCTGCAGAAACATCAATAAGCCTTTATGGAATGATTAAAGGGATGGTACTTCCCATATTATTTTTCCCTTCCTCTATATTGACATCACTTTCATCCTTGTTAATACCTGCTGTAGCAGGGGACAATGCTCTTGCAAATGAAAAAAGTGTTACAAGAACACTATCTCAAGTAATTCATTTTACAGCTATATCAGGAATATTTGTTGTTGCAGTATTTGTAGCATTCCCCAATGAAATAGCTCTTGCAGTTTACAATGATTCGCAGGTTGGACTAATGATAAAATTAATATCTTATGTGTGTCCCTTTATGTACTTAAACATGGTTATATCATCTATGCTTAATGCTCTTGGTGAACAGGTAAGCTCTTTTATTGTTAATATTATTGAGTCTACATTAAAAATTTCCATAATATATTTCTTCGTACCTGTTTACGGGTTCAATGCATATTTGTTTGCACTTTTTATAACTACAATTCTTAATACAATTTTATATTTAATAAGATTATTGCAGGTATCCTGCATTGTTTTCGACATTTCAAACTGGATATTCAAACCTGTTGCTGCTGCAGGAATTGCAGGGTTTTTGGCTAAAAATTCATATTTATTATTTGTGCAAAATTCATCTCATCACATTATTTCTTTAATTTCGTCAATAATAATATTATCACTTTTATATTTAATGGGTTTAATATTATTTAAAAGTATTAACTTAAGTTCTATTAACTTAAAAAAACTATACCTACATAAATTATCCAATATCTGAAAATAAGATAATTCAAAGCATAAATTGGCACCTGAATCAGGCATATTTTCTTTTCTACTCCAAATAATAGTTTTAAAGGAGTGAGAATATGCAATATGATCTAATGAATTTTCTGCTGTTCTTTTTAATATATGGATTTTTGGGGTTCCTCTTGGAAACTGTATTCAGAAGCATTTCAGAAAGAAGGATTTTTATAAGCAGAGGATTTTTGACAAAAGGATTTTGTCCCTTGTATGGTCTTTGTGCAGTATTAATAATTGAAATTTTTACCTTATGTGAATTGACAATCAACAGCACCTTATTGACTCTTATAATTGCAACTATATCAAGCATTGCTGTAGTTACACTGCTTGAATATATAAGCGGAAGAATGCTGGACAGAGTTTTTCATTATAAGTTATGGGATTACAGTGAATATCCACTTAATTTACATTCTTATATTTGCCTTGAATTTTCATTGCTATGGGGCATACTTGCACTCCTCTTAGCATACTTTATTCATCCTGTAATTGAAGTATTGATATACGCCATACCTTATAATACAAGAACAATTTCTTCTATTGTTATATTATCATTGCTCTTTGTAAATGCGTCATACCAGATGCGCCAAAGATACAAGCTAAATGTAATAAGATTATAAATTTCGAAATCTCTTTATAAAGTTATCTAAGCCCCCCACTTCTATAAGTAGGGGGCTTTTCAACTTCAGTGATTAGAACACCACTGGGTATTTTCTTCCCATATTATCCTGTTATGAGAAGTTCATTAATTGGTCTTCCCGGTGGTACTATAGGATAGACACTGCAGTCATGGTCTATTTTGCATTCTATAAAAATAGGTTCATTTAAATTGTCTGTTTCCTTTAATATTTCCTCTAATTCAGTCATAGAACATGCCTTGTATGATTTTATCTTGTATGCTGCACTTAGCATCTGATAATTGACATCATCGTAGTTGTCTGTTTCAGAATAACGTGCATTGCTGAACATTCTCTGCCACTGTCTTACCATACCTAATGTATTGTTGTTTAGCATAACTGTTTTTACAGGTAGCTTATATTTTGCAATTGTAACTAACTCTTGACAATTCATCCTGAAGCTTCCGTCCCCTGTAATAAGAACGGTTTTTTTGTTAGGATTTCCAACTTGAGCGCCTATTGCAGCACCCATTCCAAAGCCCATTGTACCTAATCCTCCAGATGTAATAAATTCATCTGACCTGTTAAATTCCCAAAATTGTCCCGTCCACATTTGATGCTGACCTACATCTGTAGCAACTATTGTATCTTCTTTATAATATTTATTTATTTCTTTTATAATATTTTCCGGCACAAATTGACCTTCAATGTCTTTTTTTAGTTTATTAGACATTATTTCTTCAAGCCACTTACTTCTGTCTTTTTTCTCTGACTTTTCCAACAGCTTTGTTAATATTGAGGTCATATCTCCAAGCAAAGGAATACTTTCATAAGTATTTTTATCTACCTCTGTTGAATCAATGTCTATATGAATAATTTTAGCTCCCTTGGCAAATTTGTCAGGGCTACCTATAACTCTATCGCTAAATCTTGCTCCAATGGCTATTAATAAATCACAATTTGTAACAGCCATATTTGTTTCCATAGCCCCATGCATTCCAACAAATCCAAGTGATAGCTTATTGCTTCTTGGAATTGTGCCTAATCCCATAAAGCTGTTACAAACGGGAATCCCTGTTTTTTCAGCAAAGTCAACCAGTAAAGAATCATTTTTGGAAATTCTGACTCCACCTCCTGCATAAATTACAGGTTTCACTGCACTATTTATTAATTCAGCTGCCATATTTAATTTGTCTTCATCAGG
>DATESJ010000091.1:0-5920 GCA_035270885.1 Sedimentibacter sp.
CGAAGTTTTAAATGCTAAGCAACATGACAAGGAAGCAGAAATTGTTGCTCAGGCAGGACGTCTTGGTTCTGTTACAATTGCCACAAACATGGCAGGTAGAGGTACTGACATTGTTCTTGGTGGAAATCCGGAATTTATTTCTAAGCATAAAATGAAACAAAAAGGATTTTCTGAGGAATTAATAGCAACAGCTGACGGATTCAATGAAACAGATGATCCTGAGACAATCGAAGCAAGAAAAACATACAAACAACTTTTAGAAGAATCAAAAAATGATTTAAAAGATGAACAACAAAAAGTATTAGAGGCAGGCGGACTTCACATAATTGGTACGGAACGTCACGAATCAAGACGTATAGATAACCAGTTAAGAGGTCGTGCAGGTAGACAGGGAGACCCAGGTTCAACTCGTTTTTATATATCTTTGGAAGATGATTTAATGAGGCTTTTTGCAGGAGATAAGGTTAAAACAATTATTGAAACTTTGAAAATGCCTGAAGATGAGCCGTTAGAAGCAGGGCTACTAACTAAAACAATTGAAACAGCCCAAGGAAGAGTTGAAGGAAGAAACTTCGATATAAGAAAACATGTTCTTCAATATGATAATGTAATGAATAAGCAAAGAGAAGTAATATATTCCGAAAGAAGAAAAGTACTTCTTGGAGAAGATTTAAAAGACTATATATCAAACATAATTGATTCCTTGATTGAAAAGGCAATCAACATGTACACAACAGATGACAAAAACAATGCAAATTGGGACATCGAAGGATTTACTAAGTATATAGCTGAAGTATTCTCAATGTTAATAAGTTTTGAAGGTGTAAAAGTTCAGGATATTAAAAAAGATGACTTAAGAGAAAGAGTAAGAACTGCCGTTGACAGACATTATATAAGACAAGAAGCTGAATTTGGTCAAGAAACTTTTAGAGAAGTGGAAAGAATTATCCTTCTTAGAAATGTTGATACAAAATGGATGGATCATATTGATGCTATGGACCAGCTAAAACAGGGAATTGGTCTTCGTGCTATTGGAAATGAAGATCCTGTAAGAGCTTACCAAGTAGAAGGATTTGACATGTTTGAAGAAATGACTGCAGCAATTCAGGAAGATACAGTAAAAATGCTGATGCGTGTAAAGCCTCAGGAAAAATTACAGCGTAAAGAAGTTGCAAGAATAACAGGAGAGAGCGGAGGGAATGCAAGCAATATTGGTGGCAAACCTCAGCCTCTTGTAAAAAAAGAGAAAAAAGTAGGCAGAAATGATCCATGTCCATGCGGAAGTGGCAAGAAATATAAGAAATGCTGCGGAGCAAGCGAAGAATAGCAAATAGTCACAGCTGCAGACAGAAAAATAATAAATGTAAAGGAGATGATAAATTGACGGACTGGTATGATATTACTGAAAGAATCAAAAAGTTCAACGATATGCTTAATGAGGTAGGTGGTTCCCTTTGACTTAGAAAAGTTAAGGGAAGAAAATTTTACATTAGAATCACAGATGCAAGAGCCTCAATTTTGGAATGACCAAGAAAAAGCCCAGAAAGTATCTCAAAAATTAAAGCATAATACAAATCGTATGAATGAATATATTAGTTTAAAACAACAGGTTGAGGATATTGAACTGTTGATTGAATTAATACGTGAAGAAGAAGACGAAAGCCATGTTACTGATCTTTTGGAGCAGATGGATGAAACAGAAACACAACTGGAAAGTGCAAGAATAGTAGCTCTTTTAAGTGGTGAATACGATGAAAACAACGCAATCTTATCCATACATGCAGGAGCAGGGGGAACAGAGGCACAGGATTGGGCGGATATGCTCTTTAGAATGTACACCCGTTGGATAGAGTCAAAAGGGTACACCATGACAATGTTAGATATTCTTACTGACACTGAAGCAGGAATTAAAAGTGTTACTCTTTTAGTTGAAGGTGAAAATGCTTACGGATATTTAAAATCCGAAAAAGGTGTTCACAGACTTGTTAGAATTTCCCCCTTTGATTCGGCAAAGAAGAGGCATACGTCTTTTGCATCAGTGGATGTAACTCCAGAAATGGATGATGATGGTAATATAGATATTAATGAAGCAGACTTAAAAATTGACACTTATCGTTCAAGTGGAGCTGGGGGACAGCACGTAAATACAACTGACTCGGCAATACGTATAACACATATTCCAACAGGAATTGTAGTGTCTTGCCAAAACCAAAGATCACAACATAGCAACAAAGATACCGCAATGAAAATGCTAATATCAAAGCTTTCGGAAGTTCGGAAGTTGGAAAATAAGGAAAAAATTGAAGATATTCAGGGAAAATACAATCAAATTGCATGGGGAAGCCAAATTCGCTCATATATATTTCATCCTTACAGCATGGTAAAGGATCATCGTACAAACGCTGAAACGGGAAATGTGCAGTCAGTTATGGATGGCAATCTTGATATGTTTATGAATGAATACCTGAAAATGAAATCATTAGGGAGAGAAGAATGATAGATTTAAATAAAGTTTTATGTACCGAGTTTAATTTAAAACCCTTTCAGGTTGAAAACACTGTTAAGTTAATAGATGAAGGGAACACAATTCCCTTCATTGCAAGATACAGAAAAGAGCAGACAGGCTCCTTGGATGATGTGGTTTTAAGAGATTTATTTGAAAGACTTACATATTTAAGAAACTTAGAAGTAAGAAAAGAAGAAGTAATTCGTTTAATAGACGAGCAGGGAAAACTGACAGAAGAACTAAAAAATGAAATTTTAAATGCAGACGTACTTCAAAGAGTCGAAGATTTATACAGACCATATAAACAGAAAAAATCAACAAGAGCATCAAAAGCTAAGGAAAAAGGACTTGAACCTTTAGCAGAAATTATACTTAAGCAAGAACTTATGGAGGGTGACCTTGAAGAAATTGCTCAGCCTTTCATAAATGAGGAAAAAGGTGTCAAAAATGTTAAGGAAGCTTATGACGGTGCCTGTGACATAATAGCTGAAACTGTATCCGACAATGCTGATTATAGAAAACATATAAGAGAAGTATACACAAAGGATGCAATACTTATATCAGAAGCAGCTGATGAAGAAGAAAAAACAGTTTATGAAATGTATTACAAATTTGAAGAGCCAGTTTTAAAAATTGCAAATCATAGAATTCTTGCCATTAACAGAGGTGAGAAAGAAAAGAAATTAAAAGTTAAATTAAATACACCTGATGATAAGGTAGTTAACTATTTAGTATCTAAAGAAATCACAAACGAAGATGCAATAACTGTAAACTATTATCTAGCAGCAATTCTAGACAGTTACAAAAGACTTATAACTCCTTCAATTGAAAGAGAAATAAGAAACATGCTAACTGAAAGAGCTGAAGAAGAAGCAATAAAGGTATTCGGAACAAACACTAAGAATCTTTTGATGGTACCTCCTATTAAAGATATTAAAATTCTTGCTGTAGACCCAAGTTTTAGAACAGGCTGTAAATTAGCAGTCCTAGATGGAACAGGCAAGTTTTTGGAACAGGGAGTAATATATCCAAACGAACCAAGAAATGAAATCGAAAAATCCCAAAAAATAATGGCTGAAATTATTAATAAATTTAACATAGATGTTATTACAATAGGAAACGGTACAGCATCAAGAGAAACTGAACAAGTTGTATCAGATATGCTTTCAAAATATACCTTCCCTAAAAAAGTGACATATACAATCGTAAGCGAAGCGGGAGCTTCTGTTTATTCAGCTTCAAAATTAGCGCAAGAAGAATATCCTGACCTGGATGTTACAATAAGAGGTGCTATTTCAATAGGAAGAAGACTGCAGGATCCATTGGCAGAATTAGTAAAAATAGATCCTAAAAGCATAGGTGTTGGCCAATATCAGCATGATGTTAACCAAACAAAGTTAGGACAGGAACTTGATGGAGTTGTAGAAGACTGTGTTAACAATGTAGGTGTTGATTTAAACACAGCATCTCCAGCATTGTTGCAATATGTATCAGGAATATCTAAAACAATTTCTAAAAACTTAGTTAAATATAGAGAAGCAAACGGAAAATTTGTTAATCGTAAAGAATTGATGAAAGTAAAAATGCTTGGAGATAAAGCGTTTGAACAATGTGCAGGTTTCTTAAGAATTTCAGACGGAGATAATCCGTTAGATAAAACTGCAGTGCATCCTGAAACATATGAAATTGCAGAAAATCTTCTAAAAAAATTAGGATATACTATTGAAGATGTAAGTACGGGAAATTTAAGAGATATTAATGAAAGAATAATGAAAGTTCCTGTAAAGGAAGATAAAAAGGTAAATATATCTTCTAAAAATACAAGACTTAAAGGACTTGAAGCCTTGTCTCAATTAAGCTTTAAGGAAGACAAAAAACCTGCAAGGGAAAAAATTAAAGACAGAATAAAAGTTTTGGCGGAAGAATTAAATATAGGTATTCCTACATTGACAGATATCATAGAAGAACTTAAAAAACCGGGCAGAGACCCAAGAGATGAAATGCCAAAGGTTGTATTTAGAAGCGATGTAGTGAATTTTGAAGATATGGAAGTAGGAATGAAGTTAACAGGAACAGTAAGAAATGTTGTTGACTTTGGAGCTTTCGTAGACATTGGAGTAAAACAAGATGGTTTAGTACATCTTTCTGAAATGAGTGACAAGTTTATAAAAAATCCTATGGAAGTAGTTCAAGTAGGAGACACTGTCAATGTAACAATTATAAGCATTGATAAGGAAAGACAAAGAATTGGTCTCAGTATGAAAAAGCATGGCAGGAATAAAAATGATTGATACAGTAATATTTGATTTTGACGGAACATTAGCAGATACAAATCAGTTGGTAATGAATTCTTTTAAGCATATATACTGCAAGTATCATGATGGCAAATGTGACGATGATTATATTTTGAGTACATTCGGAGAGCCTCTTGAATTAACATTAAAAAGAGATTTTTCCGGTCATGAATTCGAAGATGTTATCAACAGCTACAGGGAATATCAGGTTGGCAGATTTCTAAATGAAGTAAAACTTTATGAAACTGTAGAAGAAACTATAAAGTATTTAAAAAGCAAAGATGTAAAAATAGGAATTGCAACATCAAGATTGGCGAGTTCCACCATATCCGCATTGAAAAATTTTAATTTAGATAAATATTTTCAAGTGGTCATATCAGCAGATGATGTTGTAAAGCACAAGCCTGACAAAGAGCCCTTAATAAAAGCAATAAATGAATTAAACAGCAGAACAGAAAACACCTTATATGTAGGAGACTCTAAATTTGATATGGAATGTGCTATAAATGCACAGGTTACTCCAGTTCTTGTAGGTTGGCAGAAAAATTCCCAAGAATTAGCCGAAAAATATAATATCAAACATGTATTAAATCAAATGTGGGATTTAACACAAATAGTTTAAAAAGCTGAAGTCTATGCACTTCAGTTTTTTTATACAATTTCTGCAAACGTTTATATGTTAAATAATTGTTAAACAAAATTATAATGTATTATTTGCTATGTGTGCTATAATATAATTACAATCTAAAAAGGATGGTATGTCAATGGAGTTTAAAAATTTGTTATTAGAAAAGAACGACGGAATTTGTACAATCAAAATTAACAATCCTCAAACATTAAATGCATTGAACGGGGAAGTATTACAAGACCTTGATGCTGCTTTTGACTTTGTTTCTAAGGACGATGAGGTTTCTGTAATTATTCTTACAGGCGAAGGCAAAGCTTTTGTAGCCGGTGCAGACATAGCCTACATGAACGGACTAAATGTTGAAGGCGCAAAGAAATTTTCAGAAGACGGAGCAAGAATTTTCAGAAAGATTGAAACTTTAAATAAAGTAGTTATTGCTGCTGTAAATGGTTTCGCTCTTGGCGGTGGTTGCGAATTAGCAATGGCTTGTGA
>DATESJ010000092.1:0-13860 GCA_035270885.1 Sedimentibacter sp.
ATGATTTTTCACCAAAACCTTCCATCTTAGTAATTATATCTTTAAACTTATCTATATGAAAAATATCAGCTAATTCTTTTACTAAACCTTTTGCAATTAATTTTTCAATAGTAGCTTCAGATAGTCCTTCAATATTTAAGGCATCTCTATTTACAAAATGTGTGAATGATTTTATTTGCTTTGCAAGGCATTCATCATTTATACAATATAATGTTTTTATGTCATTGTCATTTTTAATAACAGTTTCACTGCCACATACAGGGCAATGATCTGGAACCTCAACATTTTTGCTTCTCGTTAAGTTGTCTGAAACTTGTGGTATAATCATATTCGCTTTATAGACATTTATTGTGTCGCCTATTCCAAGTTCTAAGTCTTCCATTATACTTAAATTGTGTACACTTGCACGGCTTACGGTTGTTCCTTCCAGCTCTACAGGCTCAAAAATCGCAATTGGATTTATTAGTCCTGTTCTTGAGGCACTCCATTCAATTTCTAAAAGCTTAGTTTCCTTTATTTCATCTACCCATTTAAAGGCTATGGAATCCCGTGGAAATTTTGCTGTACTTCCCAATGATTCTCCGTATTTTATATCGTCAAATGTCAACACTAGCCCATCTGAAGGCAAATCATTTTCGCTTATGTGTTCTTCAAACCAATTAACAGCATTTTCTAAATCAGATGTTACTTTATTAAATTCAACAACGCTAAATCCTTGGTTTCTTAGCCAATTTAACTGCTCAATTCTAGAATTATTAAAATCAACATCTGCTTTTACAAGGGAAAAACCATAGAACCTCACATTTCTTTCAGCAGTTATCTTGTTGTTTAGTTGCCTTACAGAGCCACTGCAAAGATTCCTGGGATTTTTATATTTACCTTCCGTCTCCGGTATTTGTTCATTGATTTTATTGAAATCCGAATAGCTTATAACTGCTTCCCCTCTTAAAACCAAACTTCCTTTATAAGCAATATTAAGTGGGATATTTGTAAACACCTTGGCATTGTTTGTAATAACTTCTCCAATTTCCCCATTGCCTCTGGTTACAGCCTTAGTGAGCTTTCCGTCTTCATAGGTCAAAACAATGGTAAGGCCGTCAAGCTTCCAGGAAAGAACTCCAATTCTTTCTCCCAGCCATTCCTTTAAAGTAGATACTTCCTTAGTTTTATCCAATGAAAGCATAACCTTCTCATGTTTTTCCTTTGGTAAATTTGATAACAGTTCATAGCCTACACGAATTGTTGGGCTGTTTGATAGCACTGTTTTTGTTTCTTCTTCCAACCTTTTTAGTTCATCATATTGCTTATCATATTCATAGTTTGACATTATTTCTCTGTCTTCTTGATAATATGCTTTGTTTGCTTCATTTAAAATTTCTATTTTTTCTTTCATTAACAGAAGTTTTTCTTCCATAGTATACCATCCACTTATATTTTTTCAATTGGAGCATATTCAAGGTTTAGATTCTTAATTCCCCTATTTTCAAAAGCAATAACAATTACATCACCCTTTAACTGCACCACTGTTCCAACTCCCCAAGCCTTGTGCATAATCTTGTCACCGGCTACTATATTTCCTGACTTTAACTTAGGTTTATTGTTTTCAGTTGATATTGTCTTGCTAATATAAAAGTCATTTTTCCTTCTTTCAATATTTGATTCTAATTGTTGTAGTTTTTTATTGCTAAATGAAATAGGATTAGATTCTTCTATGCATTCTTGTGGTATTTCTTTTAGAAATCTTGATTTCATTTTTGTTTCATGCATTCCATACTTCATTCTATCATTGGCATGTGTAATGTATAGCATTCTTTTTGCTCTTGTTATTGCCACATAGAAAAGTCTTCTCTCCTCTTCAATATCATCATTATCGTCATTACGAATAATGGGAAACATCCCTTCTTCTAATCCTGAAATAAATACTGTATCAAATTCAAGTCCCTTTGCACTGTGAATAGTCATCAAGGTTACTGAATCTTTTATTTTATCTTCGGTTTTGTCTATGTCAGCCAACAAGGAAACATGAGCTAAAAAGTCTTCTAAGCTGTTTTCTATATATCTTTCTTCAAAGTCTTTAGCTGCTGATAAGAATTCATCAATATTCTCCACGCGGCCTCTTCCTTCTACTGTTTCATCTGATAATAGCATCTCTTTAAGTCCGGAACTTTCCATTACATCTATTATAAATTCGCTTAATGGCATTACATCTTTTTTTATCATAAGCATTTCTATCATGGATACAAAGTTCTCAATACTTTTTGCTGCAGAAGGCATTAATTCCATTTGTTCTAAATCAAAACATGCTTCAAATTTAGATATTCTATCTTGAGCATAATTTGAAATAGCGTCAATTGATTTTTTTCCTAACTTTCTTCTTGGAACATTTATTATTCTTTCAAAGCTTATGTTATCTTTTTGATTCAAAATAAGCCTTAGGTAAGCTATTATATCCTTTATTTCTTTTCTTTCATAGAACTTTACTCCCCCTACAATTTTGTAAGGTATTCCTTCCCTCATTAGACCTTCTTCCAAGGCTCTTGATTGAGCGTTAGTTCTGTATAAAATAGCAATATCAGAGTAGTCAATATTCTTTTCTCTGTGATCTTTACCCATTAAGGATGCTATTGTAAAAGCTTCATCCTGTTCGTTATCTGCATTGAATATTCGTATTAAACTTCCTTCGTCTAATTCAGTGTATAAACTTTTACCTTTTCTTTGACAGTTGTTTTTAATAACTCCATTAGCAGCACTTAAAATTACATTTGTTGAGCGATAGTTTTTTTCAAGCTTAACTATTTTAGCTCCCAAAAAATCCTTCTCAAAATTAAGGATATTGCTAATATCAGCACCCCTCCATCCATAAATGGACTGGTCTTCATCTCCTACCACAAATATATTGTTGTCACCATTTTTCTTTTTACCTAATATTTTTATAAGATTATACTGAACATTGTTGGTATCTTGATACTCATCAACTAAAATATACTTAAACCTGTCTTGGTACAATTCCAAAACATCTTCATTTGTATCAAGAAGTTTAAGTGTTTTTACTATTAAATCATCAAAGTCTAATGCATTTGAAGCTTTTAGCTTTTTTTCATAAAGGGCATATACTTCCCCCATATTTCTTTTTGCAAAATTATTATAATTGTCTTTGATATAATTGTCCGGTGTATTTCGATTGTTCTTTTCATTGCTTATAAGAGATCTGATATTATTGAAATTGTATATCTTTGGGTCTAAATCCAACTCTTTTATGCAATCTTTTATTACTATTTTTTGGTCATCTGTATCGTAAATAGTAAAACTTTTATCATAACCTATTCTATCAATAAATCTTCTTAATATGCGCACACAAATAGAATGGAATGTTCCAATCCACATTTTATCGATTGAATAATCAATAAGTTTAGCAATTCTTTCTTTCATTTCTTGAGCTGCTTTATTAGTAAAAGTTATTGCAAGTACTTCCCAAGGCATTGATTTTCCTGATTCAATCAAATATGCAATACGGTGGGTAAGAACTCTGGTCTTCCCTGTCCCTGCCCCTGCTATAACTAATATTGGTCCTTTGTCATGAGAAGCTGCTTCTCTTTGTTTTTCATTTAAAGAATTAAGTAATTCCATGTTTCTCCTATCAGAGACCTTGCATGTCTCCCTACCTTTATCAAATTATCTAAGCACACTTTTGTCCTTTAATCACTCTTTAATTATATCACAATCGAACATCACTCTCAAGATGTTCTGTTTTTTAAATTGTTTAATGAATATATTTGTTTATATCAAATAAATTTAGGTATAAGTATAATAAGAAGTAAATTGTTATTAAAGTAGGAGGGGCGTTATGAAGAAAATATTAGTACCTGTAGATGGCTCAGCTGCTTCTCAGAAAGCTGCAGCACAAGCTTTTGAACTTGCAAGAAAATATAACAGTGAAGTTGTGATTTTTCATGTTTTTATTGAACCTGATATTGATATGTACAACAAGTTTGGAGTTGTTATAGATCCCGACATGAATAAATTAAAAAATAAATTAAAAGAAAACGAAAAGAAAATGTTGGATTCTATTATTAGTAATTTAGATAGCAGTGGTTTTTCTATCAGAAAGAAAATTGTTTCCGGTGTAGCTTACGAAGAAATACTAAAAGAAGCTCATGAGGGAAATTATGATTTGATAGTTATTGGCCAAAGAGGGTATTCGAAAATCAAACGTTTCTTTGTTGGTTCTCAAACTGTACGCGTTATATCTGACGCAAACTGCCCAGTGTTAGTGGTGCATGAATAAAAATTTAATTGGAGGTTTTTTATGAGAAAGCTTTTAATACCCATTGACGGTTCTCCTGTATCAATAAAGGCTGCTGAAAAAGCTATAGCATTAGGTAAATTAATTGATTCAGAGCTTATATTTGTAACGGTTGTCAATATGCCATTAGAAGATAAGTATGCGTTTTTCGGAATGAATGTTGAGCAGCAATTTACAATAAACCGAAAAGAAATGATAACCAAATTAGTGCAGGAAGAAACAAAGATGCTTAATATTGTTGTTAGAAATTTAGATATCGGTGATTGTAAGGTAAGTCAAAAGGTGATAGTTGGAAAGCCAGCAGATGAAATTATCAAGCTTGCAGAAGAGGAAAAAGCTGATTATATTTTCATGGGAAGAAGAGGATTCTCTCCTGTTGAAAGGTTTTTTATTGGCTCAGTAACTCAAAAAGTAATTTCAACATCCCCCTGCCCAGTAATCGTAGTGAACTAATAAGAAGGGGACATTCTTAGAATGTACCCCTCCCCTATATCACGCTATACAAATTTATCAATATTCCTATAATCATACTATTACCACAAACATTTCATGAATTCTTCTTTTGTAATTCTACCTAAATATTCACTAATAGATATATCCTCTAAAGCTTTATCTACTTCATCTACATCATATTTAACACCCTGAAGCTTATCTTCTAAATTCTTAACGTCACCTTTGCCGAAAAAGTCTCCATAAATTTTACAATTTTCAATAATACCCATAACTACATGGAGTCTTACTTCAACACCACCACCTTCAAATCTCTTGTAACCCTTATAATTAAATTCCGGAGAATTTCCGTAATTCCATTCCCATGTCCCATATCTTTCATCAACCATTTTTTGAATGTTTTTTCTGTCTTCATCAGACAAGTCATATATTTCTACCGGCTGGTTAAAGTATTCGAAAATATTATTTAAAAGAACTTGCTTAAATTCTAAAACATTAATATCATCCTTAACATATGGCTTTATATTGGTAACTCTACTTGATACAGATTTTATTCCTTTAGATTCAATTTTATCTCGTTTTACATTTAAAGCCTTAGATAAGGTATCTAATTTTGAATCAAAAAGCAAGGTTCCATGATTTAAAACTCTTCCTTTAATAATGCTTTGAGCAATACCTGAGAATTTCTTGCCATCTATTACAATATCATTTCTACCTGATAATTCGCAATTAACCCCCAACTTTTCCAAAGCCTTAATTATGGGAATGTTGTATGTTTTAAAATCAATTAAATTGCTTTGTGCTTTGGTTATAAATGAAAAGTTTAAATTCCCCAAATCATGATATACGGAACCGCCACCTGTTACTCTTCTTACAACATTTATATTATTTTCTTTAACATAATCCGTCTTTATTTCTTCTACAGTATTTTGATTTTTCCCTACTATTATAGATGGACCGTTTCTCCACAACAAAACAAAATCTTCATCTAAATTTTTAAAAACATATTCTTCAAATGCTAAATTGTAATGTGGGTCGATTGAATTGTTTTCGATAAATTTCATGTTATCTCCTTTTTTTAACAAGTATTATAAGGTAGAATTATATAATATAAATTTATATAATTCAAGAGATGGTGAGTTAAATTGTTGTTATCCATCTATATACAAAGAAATCACTTAATTATGGGACAAGTATTACCTTCCCGCCAATGCCCTTAACCGATAGATCAAAGCCTTTTTCAAATTCTTCCAAAGGAAGTACGTGAGAGATTACAGGCTCTATATTTAACAGTCCTTTATCTAAAAGATTTGACATAAGAGTCCAGGTTTCAAACATTCTTCTGCCGTGAATTCCAACTATGGTAGCTTCTTTAAATACAACCTGAGAGCCTAAATCGATTTCTAATGGTTTTGAAGGAAGTCCGATTAATGCAACCTTACCACCTTTTCTTAAGCCTTTGAAACCTTCTAGTATTGCAGCCGTGTTTCCTGAGGCATCAATAAAGGCATCAACTCCCACTCCTTGGGTTAATTCCATTAATTTGTCGGCTAAGTTATCTTTTGAAGAATTTATAGTTGCTGTTGCTCCAAGCTCTTTTGCTATTTCTAATCTGCTATCGTTTATATCCGCTGCATATATATTAGCAGCGCCAAAGGCTTTAGCAGCATTTACTGCCATTAATCCAATGGGACCACAACCAATTACCGCTATGTTTTTACCTGAAGATTGAATTTCTACATTTGCCCTTATACTAGTTCCCAAAGGTTCCAACACTGCTCCAACATTTGGGTGTATAGTTTCAGGAATCTTTACAGCACATATTGCAGGTATAGTTGCATATTCTGCGAAACATCCATTAGTGTGTATACTGAACATCTTAAGATTTCCACATATATGCTGCTCACCATTCCTACACTGATAGCATGTACCACATGGTATATGGGTTTCACATGCAACATAATCACCTATTTTTAACGTTTTTACCCCTGTACCAACTTCAACAACTTCAGCACTACATTCATGTCCTAAAATTAAGGGAAGATTTATATTATTATTTTGAGCCCAATTATTCCAATTGTAGACATGTATATCTGTGCCGCAAATTGCTGCAGCTTTTACCTTAATAAGTACTTCATCTTCTTTAGGCTTGGGTAATTCTATATTTTTCAGCACTGCACCAATATTTGCGTCTTCCTTTACTACTGCTCTCATTTTATGCTCCTAATTTATAATTAAGGTTAAGTCCCTTACCGGGACTTAACCTCCTATGCCATAATCAATTCTGGATTTTCAATATATTCTTTAACGTCTGCTAAAATTCTGCCTACTCCTAAGCCATCATACACTCTGTGGTCATATGTTACAAATACATTCATCATAGATCTAATGCAAGGTGCATCATCTATTACCACCATCTTTTTAACTGAGCGACCGAAGCCCACAATTGTTGTCTGTGGTGGATTAATAACAGGAGTTGCATGGTCAATTGGGAACATTCCTACATTTGTAATCGTTATTGTTCCCTCAGACTGTTCACCACTTTGTAGTCTGCCTTCTTTTGCTCTCACAGCAAAATCCTTTATTCTATTGCTTAATTGTGTTAATGTCATTTTGTCAGCATATTTAACTACCGGCACCATAAGCCCATGTTCAGCTCCTACAGCAACAGATATATTAACATAAGGATATGTTGTAACAGCATTTCCATCGAATGTTGCATTTGCAAGAGGATGCTTAAGTGCTGTCTTTACTACAGCCATAGAAAGAAGATCATTCATGGTAATTTTACAACCAAGGAATTCTTGTTTCGCAACTAAATTTTCACGCATTTCCAATATTCTTGTAACATCTACTTCAACAGTAGCTGTTGTCTGTGCCATACTTTGAAGACTTTCGTACATGGTATTTGCAATTGTACGTTTTATACCTATCCATGGGATAACTTCAGGTTTTTCAAGAGGTATATTAGTAAACTGACTAACAGGAACATTATTATTAATAAATTCATTTACATCTTTTGAAACAATACGACCATTTGGTCCTGTTCCTTTGATTTGTGTAATATCTATTCCTGATTCTTTAGCAATTTTTTTGGCTAAACCCGTCGCTTTAGCACGACCGTTGTTTGATATAGTAACAGATTCACTAATTTTACCAGTAGCACCTAATTTATCTATAGTTGTTTCAACTTTTACATCACTTGTTTCTGAATTGTCGACTATTTCAACGCTTGAAACAATCTTATCGTATTCTTCCTTTGTCTCTGCTATAATAGCTATTCTTTTTCCAACAGCAATAACTTCTCCAACTTGTGCAGTTATATGCAAAAACCCGTCTTCTATGCTTTCAACATCCATAGTTGTTTTTTCATTTTCTATTTCAAGAACATGATTACCCTTTTTAACTTGGGCACCCTCTTCAACTTTCCACGAAACTATAGAGCCTTCAACCATAGTTAATCCTGCTCTGGGCATCACTAATTCAAAACTCATAATAAGCCCCTCCTTCTTTATTGAATTTATGGTTCAAATTAAAACAAACTTTCTACAGCATTAACAATCTTCTGCGCATCAGGTATGCTATACAGTTCCATTTCTATATTGTATGGTAGAGGAACGTCCAATGAAGCAACTCTTACTACTGGCCCGTCTAATTCATCATACATCTCTTCCTGAATCATGGCAGCTATCTCCGCGCCCATTCCTCCGGTTTTGTGGCTTTCCTCAACTACAACAGCTCTGTGAGTTTTTCTTATTGATTCAAAAACAGTCTCTTTATCGAAAGGAGCAATCGTTCTAGGGTCAATAACTTCTACACTTATGCCCTTGTCAGCAAGTATTTCTGCTGCTTCTAAAGCCTTCTTTACCATTAAGCTTACTGCTACTATAGTTACATCAGTACCTTCTCTTTTAACATCAGCAACACCAAGAGGTATTGTATATTCTTCTTCAGGCACTTCTCCTTTTGATTGATAAAGCTGTTTATGTTCAAAGAAAAGTACAGGGTTGTCTGAACGTATGGCACTTTTTAGCAATCCCTTTACATCATATGGTGATGAAGGGCTTACAATTGTAAGACCGGGAGCATGCATAAATAATGTTTCTATACAGTTTGAATGCTCTCCTCCTGCTCCAAAGGAAGAGCCCATAGCCATTCTTATAACTAATGGCAGCTTATATTCAGGTCCATGTAGGTATCTCCATTTACCAATATTGTGATATATTTCATTAAATGCAACCAAAGCGAAATCAGCATACATTAATTCTATGCATGGTCTTAAACCTGTAACTGCTGCACCAATAGCACTGCCCACTATGGCAGTTTCTGATATAGGTGTATTTTTTATTCTATCAGGACCGAATTCTTCAAGTATTCCTTTTGTTATTCCAAATATATTTCCAAACTCAGCAACGTCTTCACCAAACACGATTACATTATCATCTGCACGCATTTCTTCCTTCATTGCCTGTCCAATTGCCTGAGCGTATGTTAACAACATAATTCTTCCTCCTTATTATTAAACATATAAAAAATCGTAAATTTCTTCTGCAGTAATTGCGGGACTTTTTTCTGCAAATTCAACTGCCTTGTTCAATTCTTCATTTATTTCATCTCGAATTGATTTTATTTCAGCTTCATTTAAGACTTTATTTTCAATAAGATAGTTTTCCATCTTAGCAACACAGTCCTTTTTCTTCCACTCTTCAGTAATACTGGCATCACGATATGGAGTTTGGTCACCTTCAAAATGCCCTCTCCAGCGATATTCTTTTGCCTCAAGAATTGCAGGTCCGTTTCCTTGTCTAATATAATCCACTAGTTCTTTGGCTGCATCATAAATTGCTAATGCATCTGTACCATCAACTAACTTTGAAGGCATACCATAACCTGCTGCTCTATCTGCTCCCGGATTTTCTACAGAAGAACCTTGTTTTACATTAGTTGAAATTCCAAATTGATTGTTTTGGCATATAAAGAGCACAGGCAATTTCCATACCGCAGCAAGATTCATTGCCTCATGAACGGGACCTCTATTAGATGTTCCATCCCCGTAATATACATAAGTTATATTGTCTGTTCCATCTTTTTTTATTTTTAAGCCTGCTCCATTTCCTACTGCCATATCACAACCTAATGATCCTGAAAATCCAAGCATTCCTTTACTTAATTGTGCAACATGGTTTACTCCGCCTCTTCCGCCGGAATTTCCATCTTTTTTGCCTAAAATTTCTGAAAATACCGTGTTTAATGGTACACCTATAGTTACGGCAGCTCCAACAGGTCTATGAGTTATCTTGTAGTAATCACCATCTTTTTTAGTTGCAAGTGTTCCGGCATAAACGGCTTCTTCACCTACACCGCTGTGTATATGACCAGGTACTTTACCCTGAGCATAAATTTCAACTAATTTCTCTTCAAATAATCTTAATTCCACTAAATCTTTATAAACTTTAACTAAAAAGTCTTTTGAATAAGTCATTTTATTCCTCCTTGAAATCTTAATTATAAAGTCATAGTTCTATCTGTTAGGTATATGAATTGCTCTTTTTTCAACTGCCAAAGTTGCCTCTTTTATGGCCTCTGCAACTGTTGGGTGTGCATGTATAGTCTCTATAACTTCATCTATTGTGGCTTCCATCCCAATAGCTAATGATAATTCTCCTATCATATCAGTAGCTCTTGGTCCAACTATATGAGCACCTAATACTTCCTTGTATTTCTTACCGGCGATTATTTTAATCATACCGTCTTCTCCCATAATCATAGACCTACCGTTTGCAGCTAAGGGGAATTTTCCAACGATATAATCTACACCTTGTGCTTTTGCAGCTTCTTCGGTTAATCCAACAGATGCAAATTCTGGTTTTGTATAAACACAGGAAGGATTTGTTTTACTGTCAAATTCTTTGTTTTGTCCCAATGCATTTTCTGCAGCAATTTCTCCTTGTGCAGATGCAATATGCGCAAGCATAATTTTGCCTAAACAGTCACCTACTGCATAAATTCCAGGTACATTTGTTTCCATTTTATCATTTGCAATTATTTTACCCCTATCATGCTTAATTCCTGCTTTATCTAAACTAAGAGATGATGTATTCGTTCTTCTGCCTATGGAAATAAGTGCTTTGTCTCCTGAAAATACTTTTATTGAGTTATCCTTCATCTGAACTGATACTTCAATATTTTCACCTGCTTCTTTAAAGGACATAACTTTAGAGCTTGTAAATATTTCAACGCCTTTTTTAGCTAACTTAGCTCGAATTATCTTTGTAAGCTCGCCATCCATCATAGGCAATATTTCATCCAACATTTCAACTACAACAACCTTGCTTCCAAGAGAGTTATACAATGTAGCAATCTCAATGCCTATAACCCCTCCGCCAACAATTACTATTGATTTTGGAATTTCTTTTAGCATTAGTGCCCCTGTTGAGTCAATGCATTTTTCTGAATCTATTCCTAAAATTGGGGGCTTTGCCGGAACAGATCCTGTTGCAATAATAAATTTATCTGCTTTAATTATTTCAGATTTGTTTTCTGTTTTAACCTCTACTTTGTCTTTACTTACAAAAGAAGCTTCTCCGGTAACTACCTTGACTTTATTTGCAGCTAAAAGCCCTTTTACGCCATTTACCAATTGCTTTGTAACTGCACTTTTTCTTTCCTGAACCTTTGTGAAATCAATTTTAATATCATTTATAATCACACCATATTTAGCCGCTTCCTTGGCTTCCTCGTATAATTCCGCTGAATGAAGCAAAGATTTGGTTGGTATGCAACCTACATTCAGGCAAGTTCCACCTAAATATTCTTTTTCAATTAATGTAACTTCTCCTCCAAGTTGCGCAGCTCTTATTGCAGCTACATATCCGCCTGGACCTCCACCAATTACAACTACTTTTATTTTTATACTCATACTTGCTCCTTTTTATAACTGCTAACAATAATAGGTAGCAGCTGAATTAATAATCTATAAATATATTGCAATACGAGCGCTATTTTTGTCTCGGTGCAAATATTGGAACCTCTAAATCCTTATCAAATTCTCTACCCATTATTATTCCTTCGATTTCTCCAATTATCATATCCACTGTTAAGAGAACCTTAGTTCCTTCTGTTAAATGTCCACCATGAGCATTGCCGTGGCGATCGCTTAAGGTAATGTGTACATGAAGATTAATTTCATCGTTCTTATCATGACATATGAGGCCTGATGCATTAGTTAACTCTATAGGTCCTACTAAGTGCGAAATTTCTCCGTATCCATATCCTGCCTTTTTCTCAGGCATTTCAACTGGATTACAATAATTAACACCATCTAAACTGCCTATGGCACTTAAAATTACGCCATTTTTAATTTGTTTTTCCTTACATATTTCTTCTAAACCCTTCAACAAATCCGTACCCGGTCTAAGTCTTAAAGCATAAATTTTCTTAATGTTACCTTCTGCGATTTCTGCAAAATTTATCATACTTAACCTCCTAATAATATTCTATATTTCGTGACTTTATTGTTTATTTGATTCCCATTATGTTTGGTAGGAAAAGTATTATATCCGGAATGTATGTTATTAGTATTAATACTACTAATGATGCTAAGATAAATGGAATAACTGCCTTAGATATTTCCATTAAGTCTATTTTAGAAACACCACATGCTACATACAAGTTAACTCCAACAGGTGGTGTAACTTGACCTATAGCAAGGTTAACTGTCATAACAACACCTAATGCAATAGGATCATATCCTAATGCCAAAGCAACCGGTAACATAATAGGAGTGAAAATGTATAGTGCTGAAGTAGCATCTATAAAACATCCAGCAATTAACAAAATTATGTTTAGTATTAACAAAAATACATATTTGTTTCCTGATACCTGTAGTATGAAATCACTTGCCATTTGTGCAATACCTTGCGTAGTAATAAACCATGCAAAAAATCCCGCACATGCAACTATGAACATTACTACTGCTGAGCCAACCGCAGAATCTATTAAAAGTTTATATAATTCCTTCAGAGTAATAGTTCTATAAATAAACATTCCAACCAATATTCCATATACAGCTGCTACTGCTGCTGCTTCTGTCGGAGTAAAAAACCCACCATAGATACCGCCAAGAATGATAACAGGCATCATTAAGCCCCAAAATGCATCTTTAAAAGCAATCCATTTTTCTTTGCCGGTCGACTTTTCTTGTTGCTCTATATCCATATTTTTAACCACAAATAAACTTACAATTATTAAGGCAGCTCCCATAAGCAATCCAGGAACTATACCTGCTATAAATGTTTTTCCTATTGATACTCCCGCTATGGCACCATATACAACAAATGCTATACTGGGTGGTATTATTATTCCTATTGCTCCGGATGTAGCCATAAGAGCTGATGACATTCCCTTTCCATAACCTGCTTCAATCATTGCTGGTATAACAATTACACCTAAGGCAGCAACTGTAGCAGGACCTGAGCCTGAAATAGCTGCAAAGAAACAAGATGTAATAACTCCAACTATTGCAAGTCCACCTTTTCGATGTCCAACGTACTTATTAGCTAAATTTATTAATTTTTCAGATATACCTGCTTTTTCCATAGTATTTCCTGCTAATATGAAAAAAGGAATTGCAAGCAAGGCAAACTTACCTATATTTGCATATATCTGCATTGGAAACATATCAAGAGGCAAACCAATATATAGCATTGCAGATACCGATGCAACCCCTAAACTTAGAGCTATGGGAACATTCGCTAAAAGCAATACAACAAAGACAATAAATAACAATCCCGCAGATGACATATTACTCTACCTCCTTTGATTTTTTAAAAACGTCAACAAGCCATTGCGTATATCTTAAAAATATAAAAATTCCACCAACTGGTACAAATATACCAAACCACCATTCAGGCCATCCCAACGCTGGTGTTCTCATATTCATTCTAATTTCTGACTGTACCATTGCGATTCCATATCTAACCAAGAAATAAGTGAAAAATGCAGCAGTTGCCCATACAAATAATGAGGCGTATTTTTGAAATTTTTTCGGTATAAAATCTGTAATTAAACTTAGTCCTAAATGGCTTCCGGTTCTTGCTGCCTTTGCC
>DATESJ010000093.1:0-2200 GCA_035270885.1 Sedimentibacter sp.
AGAGAATATATAATAATTGGTTTAGAAGAACAGGGATTAAAAGACAAGGTTGAAATAACTTACAAGGATGCACAAGGAGATTCTTCAAATATTAATACTATAATTTCACAATTTGTAGGCGACAAAATGGATGTAATAATTCCTATTGGAACAGGTACTGCGCAAAGTTCTGCTGCAGCAACAAAGGATATTCCTGTAGTATTTGCAGCAGTTAGCTATCCTGAAGAAGCTGGTTTAGTAATTAATGCAAATAAGCCTGAAGCCAATGTAACAGGTGTGTCAGATGCAATAGACGTAAAACAAATATTTGATTTAGCTTTCGAGTTAACACCAGATATAGAAACTTTTGGATTTATTTATAACAACGGCGAAGCAAATTCAGTAGCAGCAATCAATAAAGCTAAGGAATATTGTGATGCTAAAGAAATTAAATATGTTGAAGCTACAATAACAAATTCAAGTGAATTATTGCAGGCGTCACAATCATTGTTAGAAAAAGCAGATGCAATTTTCACTCCTACCGACAATACTGTAGCATCTGCAATGTCTGTATTATCAGCTGAAGCACAAAAGGCTGGAATCCCAGTTTATACAGGAGCTGATTCAATGGTAGCTGACGGAGGATTTGCTACAGTGGGAGTTGACTATAAGGTACTTGGCAGACAGGTAGCAGCAATGGTTAAAAAGGTTGTAGATGGTGAAAATATATCTGAAATTCCTGTTGAAACATTAAGCGAATATTCAACTATAATTAATTCAACAACTGCAGAAAAAATCGGAGTTAAACTATCAGAAGAACAGTTAAAGGAATTTCAGGTTGTAGAATAAACCTGTGGAGGTAAAAATGAGTAGTACAGCTTTTATAGGAGCAATGGAATTAGGACTTGTATATTCACTGCTTGCTTTTGGAACATTTATATCTTTTAGAATATTAAAGGTAGCAGACTTAACTGTGGATGGAAGTTTTGTACTTGGTGCAGCAGCATCAGCCATGTTCACATTTGCGGGCATGCCTTTTGCAGGAATTGTTGCTGCATTAATCGCAGGTGCTTTAGCAGGACTAATAACAGCTATTCTTCAAACGAAGATGGGAATACAGCCCATACTTGCAGGAATATTAACCATGACCGGGCTTTATTCTATAAACTTAATGGTAATGGGCGGAAAGGCAAATATTCCGCTTTTAAACAAAACAAATATTTTCACTTACGCAGAAACTATAATTGGAGGAAGAGTATATAAAATATTGTTTCTTCTAGCAATTATTTCAGCAATATTCATTATATTAAACTGGTTTTTTAGAACCCAGTTAGGTCTTTTTATAAGGGCAACCGGTGACAATGAGGATATGTGTAGAGCTTCTTCAATTGATACGGATTTTATTAAAATTGTCGGATTCTCCTTGTCAAATGCAATAGTTGCCTTGTCTGGAGCATTGGTTGCTCAAATGCAGCAGTCAGCAGATGTGAACATGGGCTCTGGAATGGTTGTAATTAGCTTTGCGTCTATTATTATAGGCAGTGTTATGATTAAAAATAAGAATATTACTTTAGGATTATTGTCGGTTGTTATAGGCTCTGTTATTTATAGATTAATAATTGCCTTAATTTTGACTACAAATTTTCCTCCTTCATATTTAAAATTAATTTCGGCATTAGTAGTAATAATAGCTCTTTCTATTCCTAATTTAAAAAAGAATATGGGAATAAACAAGATGAGAAGGAGGAATTATCGTGCTTAGAATCAATTTACTTAATAAGACTTTTAATAAAAACAGTTTAGATGAATATGTAGCATTAAACAATTTAAACCTACATGTTTCAGAAGGAGAATTTATTACAATAATCGGAGGAAATGGAGCAGGTAAATCCACCTTATTTAATTCAATATCTGGTTCTCTGCTTTGTGATTCAGGAGAAATTATACTGGATAAGGAGAATATAACTTATATGCCCGAACACAAAAGGGCATTGCTGATAGGTCGTATATTTCAGGATCCAATGAAGGGAACAGCTCCAAATTTAACTGTTGGAGAAAACTTGATTATTGCATATATGAGAAGTGCTAAAAGAAATATAATAGGAGTTCCATCAAAAGAAGATAAAAATTATATACGAGAGCATCTTGCTTCTCTTAACCTTGGGCTTGAAAATAGAATGAATACTAAAATAGGTATGTTGTCAGGAGGACAGAGGCAAGC
>DATESJ010000094.1:0-2389 GCA_035270885.1 Sedimentibacter sp.
GATGCTAGCTTACGGCTTTAAAATCAAAATGACAGAAAGCGAATGTGTCGCAGAGTTATTTAAAATGTATGAAGCTCTGACAAAGTGATAATATTGGGTATTTACTTTATTTGTCGTACTAGGCGCAAACCTTGGTAAGTAAAATCACGAGCTATATGAGTATCACAATGAGAACCAAGATTTGATGATTGTAGTGAATCTGGTAAAAAACCACCTTTGCAAATAAGATTTTCTGAATTAAAGATTCTCTTACCAGGCAACATCACATTTTCACAAACTAGTCCCGCCATATCATAAAGGCCGTATCCATTGGGTTTCAAGATACCCACAGGACGAGATTCTTGTAGCCATTCTCCACAAGAATGTTTAAGGGCACTTTCTTTAAAAGGAAAATCTGGCCTTATATTTAAATAACGGTCGTTTGGATCTCGAACACCAAACCAAGCGTATTGAGAAGCTAGAATAGAATCATTCTTATTCCCCCAAACATACCTATAATTTTGTTTTCCTCCTCGAGCGATAGCCATCCACTCATCATAATAAGGCAAGCGATAGCCATTTGCAGGGTTACTTATATGAATAATAACAAAGGTCTCATTTTTGTTAAAAGAAAAAAATTCCTTTTTAATGCCAAAACTTCCATCTTCAAAAACCCCCACGGATGTCCAATCCAAAGACTCTTCAAAAGAATAAACCGGTTTTAATCCATCTCGAATACTTCGAATGTTGGCATAAACTAAAGCTTGATAAGGCTTAATCCTAATTGCTGCGGAATCGTGAGCATCACAATATCCATTTTTTATAATACTCTTCTTTTTTTCTACCCAATAATTATGACTTGCCCATAAATCATCTCTAGTTTGTGCTGGTATAGAATCCCATAGAGCCTGAATAAATTCGCATTCCGTGACCTTATATTTATCGACAATAAGTACTTTGTTTATTTCTTCATTTCTCGCAGAATCAATAAATAAAAAAGGGTTGCTGTCATTATGTGTAAGTCGCATATTATCAAAATTATTATATCCGAGCAAATGCTTTTGTCCTCTTAAATCGATATATTTCATGCCGATTAAAAGATTAAATGTAAAGGCATTTCCCATTTTAGTGGCATAATGAATTTTGCCCGATTTCACATAGTTGCCAGAATTCAACTGAATACAACTATCAGATGTTTTTTTGTAAGAAAAATCCTTAATCTTCCAAAAGCCTCCTTTCATATCATCAACGCAAACGAAATAATCTGAGTTTTTCTCCATTTCGAGCCATTGTTCGGTACTTTTTTTCAAAGAAACATGAATCGTATCCTGTGTTATATGTTTTTTGTAATCAGGCTCAGAATAAATTACATCTTTTCCTATTGAGTGATTGACTTTAACCAAAGCCTTAGGGCCTTTAGTCTTATTGCGCTCATTAAATGACGATCCGTTTATTTCATACAACGAATCAACAGATGCAAGTGCACTTGAAATTATCGTAAATAAAAGAAGAAAAAAGATTTTGATTTGCTTATTCATAAGATACCTGTTGTTGTTCCTAACCGTTTAAATAACTGGGCCAGTTTGCCCCCCTAGTTTCAGGTCATTATGTCCGCTTGAGCTAACCAAAATAGGCATTTCAAAAGCTACTTTATATGCCGAACTAAGCGCAAACCTTGGTAAATAAAAGAAGAGTCTACTTAAATAAAGTCTTCATCTCCAACGAATCACTTCGACCATATTGATCTGTATACACCAAAGTCCAATTTATTGTAGTATCCTTAGGCAATGATATTTCCCCTGTATTTTTTAGATAATACATTTTTTGTTTTTTCGAAGGCTCTGGATACATAATAAATTTTCCTTCTGCACAATAATAATCAACTGTATATTCCACGAAAAAATAATACTCTTCAAACTTAATTCCATCTAAGAAATTCTTTGCATCAAATGTATAGCTAGAAATAATCGTATCCGACGACAAATGATTTTTTTCTCTATCGATAACGGAAAAAATCTTTTTTAGTAGACTTTTATTTATTAGCGGGATCTCTTGATATGGAATGTAATCCATCAATTTAGATTTGCCATAGTTAATAAAAATAGTATCAGGATTAGTGGAAATATCCACACGATAAACTGAAGCAGAATCATATTCACCGAGAAGGAGCATATCTGAATTCGATATACACCCCTCGCAACTACTATAACCAATGTAATAGAAACTTTCTTCTTTCATGAATAGCTTATCGGTCGGTGAAGTAGCTACAGTAAATGTATCTAAAGAGCCTTTTGAGTTTGGCTTCAAAAAAGACACGATATATCCTTCAGGCATCTTATCTGAACCTTTAAGAGCCTCTATATCTAAAAAGCCCTTTTCTATATGATTTTGATCTACATTCACCATTCCA